>NZ_JBHWVI010000018.1:0-73456 GCF_042737005.1 Streptomyces sp. NPDC060027 | reverse complement strand
GGCGAATGGCGGCCCGGCGAGGGCGCGAAGGCGGCCCGGCGGCGGCGCGAAGGCGGGCCGCCGGCGGCGCGAAGGCGGGCCCAAAGGTGGCCCGGCGACGGCGTGAAGGTGGCGCCGTCCCGCCGGCCCGCCGGTCGTGCCGGGCCGTACGCGATGGCGCGTGTCTGAGCCGTCCGGTGCCGCACCTGTCGGGAGCGGCCGGACCGGCTCCGGGCAAGACGCGGCGTCGGCGGCGCACCCGCTCCACCGCGTGCAGCGGGCCGCCCGGCACGGTTTCGGATGCCGGGCTCGAACCCGTCTCAACTCCCTTGATTACAAGGTCTGTTGGAACGCGGACCTCATGAGCTACCGTCGGTAACACCTGCCGGTAACCCATCAGTAACACCATGGCGCCTCGGCACTCTGCGCACGTATCTCCCTTCCCTCCGGCACCTCTTGACGAAAGGCAGCCATGGAGAACTCCAGAGACAACTCCGCACCACGTCACGGGAACGACGCGGAGACGGGCGCCGGCATCACTCGCCGCCGCGCCCTCACCGTCACCGGCGGGGTGATCGCCGGAGCCGCGCTCGGCGCCCAGGCCTTTCCCGCCTTCGGTGCCGCGTCCGAGGACGCGGACGCGATCGTCGTCGGCCACGGGCTCGCCGGACTGGTCGCCACCGCCGAACTCGCCGCGGCCGGACGCAAGGTGCTCCTCCTCGACCAGGAACCGGAAGCCAGTCTGGGCGGTCAGGCGTTCTGGTCCTTCGGTGGACTCTTCTTCGTCGACTCCGACGAGCAGCGACTCATGGGGATCAAGGACTCCCGCGAACTCGCCTGGCAGGACTGGCTCGGCAGCGCCGGTTTCGACCGGGGCGTCGGTGACCCGGCGGGCCAGGACCACTGGGCGTACAAGTGGGCGGAGGCGTATGTGGACTTCGCCGCAGGGGAGAAGCGGTCGTGGCTGTCCGGGCTGGGCGTGCAGTGGTTCCCGATCGTCGGCTGGGCCGAGCGGGGCGGCGGGCTGGCGGACGGGCACGGCAACTCGGTGCCCCGCTTCCACGTCACCTGGGGCACCGGCCCGGCGGTGGTCGAGCCGTTCGAGAAGAAGGTGCGTGCCGCGGTGGCCGGGGGCAAGGTCACCTTCAAGTTCCGGCACCGGGTCGACGGGATCGTGACGACCGGCGGTGTCGTCACAGGCGTACGCGGCGCGGTGCTGGAACCCAGCGGCGCGGCCCGCGGAAAGCCCAGCTCCCGCACTGTCATCGGTGACTTCGAGCTGCGCGCCCCGGTCGTGGTCGTCACCTCCGGGGGCATCGGCGCCAACCATGACCTCGTACGGCAGAACTGGCCCGCCCGCCTCGGCACTCCGCCGAAGTCCATGATCACCGGGGTGCCCGCGCACGTGGACGGCCGGATGCTGGCGATCACCGAGAAGGCCGGCGGACGGATCGTGAACCCGGACCGGATGTGGCACTACACCGAGGGGCTGCGCAACTACGACCCGATCTGGCCCGGCCACGGTATCCGCATCCTGCCCGGCCCGTCGTCGATGTGGTTCGACGCCAGGGGCCGCCGCTTCGGCAGTCCCGACATCCCGGGCTACGACACCCTGCACACCCTCAAGTCGATCACGGACTCCGGCTACGACTACTCGTGGTTCGTCACCACGCAGAAGATCATCGCCAAGGAGTTCGCGCTCTCCGGGTCGGAACAGAACCCCGACCTCACCAACAAGGACGTATGGAAACTGCTCTCCCGGATCTGGCAGAGCCCGGAGCCGATAGAGAAGTTCAAGAAGAACGGCGTCGACTTCGTGGTCGCCACCACGCTCGCCGACCTCGTCACCGGGATGAACAAGCTCACCGGCGACAACCTCATCGACCGCGCCGATCTCCAGCGGCAGGTCGAAGCCCGTGACCGCGAGATGGACAACCCGTACACCAAGGACGTCCAGGTCATGGGGATCCGCAACGCGCTCGCCTATACCGGGGATTCGCTCAGCCGCACGGCTCCCGCCCACAAGATCCTGGATTCCGGTGCCGGGCCGCTCATCGCCGTACGACTCAACATCCTCACGCGCAAAACCCTCGGCGGGCTCCAGACCGACCTCTCGGGCCGCGTCCTGAACGCGTCCGGCAGCCCGGTCCCCGGCCTGTACGCGGCCGGCGAGGTCGCCGGGTTCGGCGGCGGCGGCGTTCACGGCTACCGCTCCCTGGAAGGCACCTTCCTGGGCGGCTGCCTGTTCTCCGGCCGGCAGGCAGGACGCGCGGCGGCGGCCGCCACCGCGACCTGACGGCGCGCGCCGGGGAGGACCGGGCAACCGGACCTCCCCGCCTGCGCGCACACCCGGCACGCTAGTCCGCTGTCACTCCCCAGTAGCCCATGTGCGTCGGCTCACCGTCCGTGTACAGCACCGTGCACCTGCCCTGCGCCCGATCGGGGAACTCCAATGGACCGGAGTCCAGGGCACCGTCCCACTCGGCGAAGGTCGGGCGTCCGTCAGGGGCGAAAGCCCGTATCTCGTCGTCGGTCAGGGGCCGCATGTACGGGCCGTCGTTGGAGTGGTCGGTGGCGTCGATCAGTTCGGGCTGGTCCAGAACCGTGCCCGTACCACCGGTGAAGATGTACTCGTGCCACTCAGGGTCCTGCCACAGTGCTTCCACCGTCCGGCCGGGGAAGCCGTGGTCGTCCTCGGACAGTTGCTCCTCCTGGGCCCGGCGGAACGCGGCCGCCAGGTCCGGCTCGTAGGGGCCCGTGTGTGTCCAGCAGTCGCCGCCCATGCGGTGCCTTTCCCCTCGACTCGTCGATCGTTCGGCGAGCAGCCTAGGAGACGGCACTGACAGTGGGCCGGACACCGCTCAGCTCATCCGACGCCACGGCCGAAGCGCGGGCCCAGCGCATGTGGACA
The DNA here is from genome assembly GCF_042737005.1 of Streptomyces sp. NPDC060027. Taxonomy (NCBI): domain Bacteria; kingdom Bacillati; phylum Actinomycetota; class Actinomycetes; order Kitasatosporales; family Streptomycetaceae; genus Streptomyces; species Streptomyces sp. NPDC060027. The sequence goes on along the minus strand of NZ_JBHWVI010000018.1, from coordinate 70,566 downwards.
GGGCGGCACGTCGACGGGAACTGCGCAGCACCGTCCATTGGCGGCATGGTCGGCGCGTGTCGGCCCGGAGACCGCCGTCGGGGACTCGGCGTTCACGAGACTGACCTCATGAGTGAAGAATCCGGACCCCCGCCGTCGGCGGAACGACGCGAACGCCAGCAGACCGTCGTCATGGCGACCCTCACCGTCCTGGCGGGCGCGGTCGACGCGGTCAGCTTCCTGACCATGGGGCATGTCTTCACCGCGCTGGCCACGGGCAACCTGCTCTTCCTGTCCTTCGCCGTCGCGGGCGAAGGACAGGTGCCGGTGGCGCGCCCCGCGATCGCCCTGATCGCCTTCGTCCTGGGGGCCGCGGCCGGAGCCCTGGCCACCAGCGGACTCGTCGCACGCCACCGGCACTGGTTCGCGGCCGCCCTGGCCGTGGAAGGGGTACTCCTGGCGCTCGCGGGTGCGACAGCGCTGTGGCGGAACGGTTCCGGCTCACTCGCCGACGACCCGGACAACCTGGTCATCGCCATGGTCGGCTTCGCCATGGGCCTGCGCGCGGACACCGCCCTGCGCGCCGCTGTTCCCGGCATGCCCACGCTGCTGGTCCAGGTGTCCCTGGTCCGCCTCATCCACGGCCTCACCGGGGCCATTCCCGCCACCCCGCAACGGGGGGCGGTCCGGGTGCGGCTCGTCGCGACCGTCGCCGGCATCTTCGCGGGCGGCGCACTCGGCACGCTCATCACGCCGTGGGGGACGGGGCACGCGCTGCTCGCCATCGCGGCCGCGGTCCTGATCGTCGCCGCACTCAACGTGCTCCTGGCGCGGTATCACCTGCTCGTGCCGGAGCTCATCGGCTGAACTCCCTTCCCGGACAGCCCCGCCCCGCGACGGTGCCACGCACCCGACGCGGGGCGGTTGCCGTTTCCACGGACGGAACCTAGCCGCGCCAGGGGCCCGTCACCGCGAACGTCGTCCCGGGCGTGTAGCAGTTCACGTACATCGTGCCGCCGTCCGGGGAGAAGGTGACGCCCGCGAACTCGCCCCATTCCGGAGCCTGTGGCGTGCCGATGTTCTGGGCGCCGCGCGCCAGGGCGTACACCTCTCCACGCCGTGTCACCCCGAAGACGTGCTGAGCGCCGTTGCCGTCCTCACAGACCATCAGGCCGCCACCCGGGGCGAGGCAGATGTTGTCGGGGGACTCGCCGGGGAGCTGGACGTCGGTGCCGGGGCCGAAGACGATCACGAGCGTGAGGCGGCGAGCCGACGGGTCGTACCGCCAGACCTGGCCGTAGTGGTCGGCCGAGGATCCGTCGGCGCTGCGGGCGAAGGAGGAGACGAAATACACGCAACCGCCGCCCCAGTAGCAGCCCTCCAGCTTCTGCCCGTGCGTGATGCCCTTCGGGCCGAAGTCCTGGAGACGGACCGGGGTTTGGGCCGCCAGGGGATCCGGGACATCCACCCACTCGATGCCATGGAAGGCCGTGCCGGTCTCCTGGACGGCGGAGAGGTCCGCCACGCCGGGGACGCGCATCGCCTGGAGCCGGCCGCCCGCGCGCAGTGAACCCGTCCCGCCCTGAGGTCTGTTGGGCAGGAAGCGGTAGAAGAGGCCGAAGGGCGACAGGAACGCGTCCTCGGTCTCGTACACCACTCCCCGCCCCGGGTCGACGGCGATCGCCTCGTGCTGGAAGCGCCCCAGGGCGGTGAGCGGAACGGCTCCGGTGCGGTGCGGGTCCACCGGGTCGACCTCGAAGATGAAGCCGTGGTCCTTGGTGTAGCCGTTGGTGCCGGCCCTGTCCTCGGTCTCCTCGCAGGTGAGCCAGGTGCCCCAAGGCGTGGGCCCACCGGCGCAGTTGACGGCCGTACCGGCGACGGCGACGCGTTCCGAGAGGACATTCCCCTGCCGGTCGAGCGCCAGGGACGTACAACCGCCCTTGCCCATCGGGTCGTAGGTGAGGCCCTCGACGGTCGGGACCGGGATCGCCGCGGTGACCCGGTTCTCGTGATTGCGGACCAGGTGGACGCGTCCGCGGCCGTCCCGGGAACGCCCCGCGAAGGCGGCCATGCCGTCGTGGTTGCTGGGCACCAGGCCCTCGCCGGAGCGGAGCCGGTCGCCCTCGCGCGAGAGGACGCGGTAGCGAAAGCCCTTCGGGAGGTCGAGCAGTCCCTTCGGGTCGGGGACCAGGGGGCCGTAGCCACGGTGGCCGAGGCTCTGCGCGGCGGCGGTGCCCGCGAACAGTTCGGAGAGATTTCCCGCGAACGCGAGGGAGCCGCCTAACGCCGCGGTCCGGGCGATCATCTGACGCCGCGTCGTGGACTGGCTGTTTTCGGGCATGGGACAACCCTCCTGCTGGCGGACAGGACTGTGACCCAGCTGTGTCTAGCACGCGGGGGAGTTCGCCGGAACCACGCACGCCGTACGTGTCACTCCTGTCGCTGGGGTTTCGCGCGGGAGGTGGCGCCGCTCCCGTGACCCGGTCCGGCGGGGAGCGCCGACTTCCCCGCGCGGCATCGGCGACTGCTGCCGCGATTGCGGAGATGGAGCCAGGGTGACATCATCTGTGCAGGTCACAGCCGTGCATCGGTTCACGGAGCACTGTTTCTGCCGAAGATCGACAGCGGCTATTCTCCGCGTATGTCCCCAACCGCTTCGCAGCGTCTACTAGGTGACGACCCGCGCACCGCCGAGGTGGCCGCCCGCGAGGTCGTCCCCCTTCCGTTCCGCAGGGCCGAGGCACTCCTCCGTACCCTTCGGCCCGGGGAGAGGGTGCTGGCCCTCTATCACCAAGGACTGGGATACGCCGCGCTCACCGAGCGCGCGCTCATTCTCCTGAACGGAGAGTCGCCCTCGCGCGTCGCGACGCCTCTGGTGATTCTGCGCCCCGCCTACGGCGGCGCGTCCCGCGTGGACGTGTCCGTGAACGGGCTGGCGATCACCCTGTGGGGGTCGCGGATCGACGGGTCAGGCGAACTCCTGCAGGGGACCGGACCGACGCTGTCCGGCTGGCCCGCCGCTGATCCGCGCCTGGCCGCGGTCGTCGCCGGCGAGCGGATCTCGTTGCCCGACGACCACAAGAAGGCGCTGCTCGCGGAGCTCGAACCGGGCGAATCCGTACGGTCTCTCTACCATTGCGGCTGGGGCTACGCCGCGCTCACCGGGAACGGACTCGTCCTTGTCCGCAACCTGATAGCGCCCAAGGCGAGCCGGGTGCCCGAACCGGTGGCCATCCTCCGCCGCGAGTCCGGCATCCTCGACTCCGCCGTGATCGTCGTCGGCGGCAAGGTGTACAAGCTTCACGGGTCCCGGCTCGACCCGAAGGGGGAACTCCTCGCCGCGTCGGGTGAACTCCTGCCTGCCGACTCCGCCCTGCGCCCCCGTGGCAGGGCACGTCTGGCGGCATGGGTCCGCAGACGCCCCGTCCTCGCCTCCCTGGTCGCGGCAGCGATGGTCTCCGCCGCCTGGAACGCGGGACACGAGACACCCGCCCGGGCCGGGGCCGACCACTCCGTCGTCGTGCCGGACTTCAAGGGAGCGGCCCTCACCTCGGCCGTCGCGGACGCACGACGCCAGTCTTGGCAGACGGTGACGACGGCCGATGCCTCCTCGTCCCTCCGCCCGGTGCCGGCCTCGGCGCCCGGCTGGCGGGTCTGCTTCCAGTCGCCCTCTCACGCCGAGAAGGTTCGGCCGTCCGCACGCGCGCTGACGCTCTACGCGGTCCCCGACAAGGAGGCGTGCCCGACGCGGCTGCTCGCCCCGCGACGGATCGTCATGCCGGACCTCGTCGGCGAGCGGTTCGACGAGGCCTCACGTCGCCTCGGTGACCTGGGCCTCGAGCACCCGGCCGCCTGGCACGCCCACACGGGGCAGCGCATGGACGGAGGATCGCCCGACGTGGACGACTGGCGGGTGTGCCGCCAGCAGCCGGAACCCGACCGCGAGGTTTCGCTGCCCACCCGGCCCGGCCTCTGGCTGATCGGTCCCGGAGTTCCGTGCACCAAGCCCAGCCCGAAGCCCACGCCGAAGCCCGAACCCAAACCCAAACCGAAGCCGAAGCCCGTCCCGGAGCCGAAACCGCAGCCGCGCACCGGGGGCACGAGCGGCTCCACCTCCACAGGTGGCACGTCGGGTGGCACGTCGGGTGGTTCGTCAGGTGGCTCGTCCGCAGGTGGCACCAGCGGTGGCGGTTCCACGGGCGGCTCGTCCGGGACCTCGGGCGGAACCACCGGCGGCACCGGTGCTCAGTCCGGCATCCGGTTCGGGCAGTACTGCTCTCCCGTGGGCGCCGTGGCGACCACTGCCGACGGGCGACCCGCGAAGTGCTTCATGGGCAGGGACGGCCGGGCTCGATGGGGCTACAACTCCGGCTGACGCGGGCCGCCCCGTGCGGGAGCCCTCGATGTTGGACATGTGGGTGTCGGCGCGGAGCCGTCCCCGGCACCGTTGCCCGACCGGCAGCCCGACGCTGAGCGCAGCCGGTCCGGCTGACGGGGCGCGAGAACAGGATTCCCGGGTGTCAACGCCCACGATGCCTGGCCCGCTCCGTCAGCGCCTTTGCCATGGTGGGCAGTTCCTCGTGCACCAGGCGCCCCAGCAGCGCGCCGTCGAAGACGACGACGCCCACTCCGACCAGCCAGGACTGGACGACCAGGACGGTGCCGAAAGGACCGTAGGTGACAGCGCTGGACGCGATCAGCGGTGAGAAGACGAGACGCGAGAAGACCCGAAGTCCGAGCAGCCCGAGCGCCGTCAGGGCCGCGCCGGGCAGCAGGGCGCGCGGGGCGATCCGTCCGCCGAGCAGCATCCACTGCGACCACCAGAAGAACAGGACGGCGCTCAGGGTCGCGGTCAGTGTTCCGGCGTCCGAGTGGCGCCACAGTGTGGTCGTCGCGGTCACGTAGAGGGTCCCGATGAGAACGCCGAGCCACAGCACCTGCCGCCATCTCGCGTACCAGCGGGCCGGAGGCAGGTCCCAGACCTTCTCGTAGCCGGTCTGTACCGCCGCCCCGAAGCTGATGCCGAAGACGGCGAGCGCGGCGAGGCCGAAAGCGGTCGTGGTCTGCAGAACCTGACCGGGCCGCGCGAACAACTGCGCGACCTGCCGCCTGGCGTCCCGCGACACGCCGAGTCCGTCCCCCAGCCACTGGGCGAACCCCCGCCCGTGCGCAGGGTCGGCGGCGGAGACGACGATCAGGAGGGGTACCAGCGTGAGGAAGCCGAGCGCCGCGAAGCCGAGCGACCTCTGCCCCAGCTCGATCTCCTTGCTCCGCCGCCATCCCCGGCCGACTGGGGAATCGCGCAGCACGCGGCACAGCCGTACCCGCGCAGGCGGGCGGTCCTGGGGGTCGGCGGCAGGGGGAGCCTTCTTCGGCATGCACGTCGACTATCACAGATGGCGACGTGACCAACAGCCTTGCGAGTGGGCCATATCGTCGACGTCCCCGGCGAGGGCCCGGGCGACCCCGGCCGGACGTCGGGTCCGGCCGGGGCGAGGTGGAGCGAGCGAGGTGCGGTCAGCCCAGGGCGAACTTCTGGGCGGCGGATCCGTTGCAGTCCCAGATCCGCAGCCGGGTGCCGTTGGCGGTGGCGCCGTCGGGGGCGTCCAGGCAGCGCCCCGACTGGGGGTTGCGCAGGGAACCGTCGGCCTGTTGCTCCCAGATCTGGCCCCCGGCACCGTTGCAGTCCCAGAGCTCGACCTGCGTGCCGTTCGCGGTGCCGTTGCCGTTGATGTCGAGGCAGCGGCCCAGCGTGTGCAGCCGGCCGTCGGTGCTGCGGAACCAGTGCTGGTCGACCGCGTACGACTGACAGGCCCACAGCTGTACGGCGGTGGCGTTGGACCCGTTGTCGTCCCCGGCCACGTCGGCGCAGGTGCCGCCCGGACCTATGACGGGCGCCCCCGCGTTGACGGCGAACTTCTGGGCGGTGGATCCGTTGCAGTCCCAGATCCGCAGGCGGGTGCCGTTGGCGGTGGCGCCGTCGGGGGAGTCCAGGCAGCGACCCGACTGCGGGTTGAACAGCGAGCCGTCGGCGCGCTGCACCCACTTCTGGCCTCCCACCCCGTTGCAGTCCCACAGTTCGACCTGGGTGCCGTTGGCGGTGCCGTTGCCGATGATGTCCAGGCAGCGGCCGATGGTGACGAGGGACCCGTTGGCGTTGTGCGTCCAGTGCTGGTCCTCGGCGTAGGACTGGCAGTTCCACAGGCCGACGGCGGCGCCGTTGACCCCGGTGTCGTCGGCGGTGACGTCGACGCACTGGTTCCCGGGGCCGGTGACGGTGGCTTGCGGGCCGTTCGGGACGTTGGTCTGGCCCGAGTAGCCGACCGAGACGATGTTGGCCTGTACGGCGTTCTCGGCGGCGTCGGTGGGATAGCCCGACACCATGGCGCCCTCGAAGAACGTCCCCATGTTCCAGTTGCTGTTGTCGCCGCCGGTGCCCAGGATGATGCCGCCCTCCTGGTGCATCGGCCGGTAGCCGCCCCGCGAGGGCAGCGCGCCGTCCCACCAGGTCGTCAGGCCGCCCGACTGCGCGTTGCCTCCCTTCAACGCGTAGGTGGTCTGCCCGTTGTTCTTGAGGACGGCCGTCACGTACGTGCTGTTGTTGCCCTTGTTCGCGGTGTTGGAGCCGTTGTCGCCCTGGAACATGCCGTTCTCCAGGTCGGCTTCGATCCAGGGGCCGGAGCCGCTGCAGGGAGCGAAGTAGCAGGTGGTGGCGATGGACACGGCGTCCATGTGGCCGTTGCCGGTGTCGGCCGGTGTGGCCTCCGCGTTGCCGTAGTCGAAGCAGCAGGCGGAGCCGACGTGGGTGCCGCTGGCGACCATGTAGACGCCTTCCGGACCGCCGTTCACGGCGACACCGGACGCGGCACCGTGCGAGCGGTACCCGACGCCGGGCGAGACCCAGATCCCGTACACCTTGTGGCCGCCCGCCGTGACCGACAGCTCACCGGCGTCCGCGCCTCGGTCGGCACCCATTCCGGCCGTGCCGGCCGGCCCGAGGAACAGGTCGTTGTGGCGGGACGTCTGGTCGTACACCTTGGAGATGCTGCACGTGCTGTTCGCGCAGAAGGTGTCCTGCCCGGCGGCGTTCGCGTAGCCGCCGGCCGACAGCGGTCCGATGTCGGTGGTCGCTCCGTCGGAGGCGCGGGTGACTTGGTAGAGCGGGCCGTTGTACGCCGAGAACAGGGCACGTGTCGTGCTGTGGGCGGCGACGCAGGGGGTGCCCGCGCCCGCGTAGATGTCGCAGGGCTGTGATCCGGCGGCCTGGGCGACACCGGTCAGGCCGCCCAGGACGGTGACCAGGAGGCCGAGAACGGCGGCGACGGACAGCAGGGCGCGACGCGGTCGGCGTGGTCGGGGAACCGGCCCGGACGCCGGAGACGGGAAGAGACGCGAGGAGGCAGATCTTCTTCTGCGCATATGTGCTCCCAAGTGGAGGATGGAGCTACAACTCGCCCTCGGGGCAGCCGAGTTCAGGCTGCCTGACGACTGTGACGGAAGTTACGCGCGCTGGTTGATTGCGTCAATATTTGTTGCTTTTCTTTTTGGTCCGGCCTTCTCTGTGTCCGAACGTGTGGCTTTGGGGCGGCCGGTGGCGGTGCGGTGCCCCGTCGCGCCGCAACCTCCTTGCGGGGCAGGGGTGTCGGTGCCGGTGTGGGCATCTGCGGTGGTGCCGCCGGGTGTCACCGGTCGCGGTCGAGCCCCGTGTCCGGAGCCGGGCGGATGCGCGGTGACCGGATCGTCCCGTTCCGTGTCGAGATCCTGGCGGTCGTCGTGAACGGCGGCGGGCCATCGGAAATTGAAAAGACTACGACGGCCGAAAAGCGTCCATGGCGGCCCACCGGAGTTCTTTGGACCTGCTCCGCTGTGAAACATTCGGCAGAGGTCGAGCAACACCCTTGGAGGGGAAACACGTTGTCGCCCACCACGGGATCCGAAAACCGGTCCCTGAACATCCTCACGCCATCCAGTGACGAATCCCTGACCGCCGAATGGGCCGGTGGAAAAGGGAAGAACCTGCACGCCCTGACCGCTTCCGGATTTCAAGTACCGCGCTGGTCGATCCTCGGGCTGGACGTATTCGCGGAATTCTGCCGCGGGAGCGGACTGGACGACCACCTGGCGCGGCTGCTCGCGGACGGCTGGGAGTCCGACGCCCGGCAGGTCGCCGCGGAGATCGGCCACCTGATCGAGGCCGCGCCGCTCGACGGCCGCGTCGTCGATGCCATCGGACTGGCCTACGGGCTGGCCGGCGGCGGCGCGGTGGCCGTCCGCTCGTCCGGCGCTCAGGAGGACGGCGCACAGCACTCCTTCGCCGGCCAGTTCGACAGTTTCCTCAACGTCCGCGGACTCGACGAGGTCATCGCAAACGTCCGCCGCTGCTGGGCCTCCGGATTCTCCGAACGCTCCCTGCGCTACCGCGCGCAGCGCCGACTGCCGCCCGACGCCGGTGGCGTCGCCGTCGTCGTCCAGCGCATGGTGGCCGCCGAGCGCAGCGGGGTGCTGTTCACCGCCGACCCGATGACCGGCCGCACCGACCGGCATGTGGTGAGCGCCGTCCACGGACTGGGGGAGGGGCTGGTCTCCGGCGCGGTCGACGCCGACACCGTCGTCCTCGACGCCACCACCGGCGAGCCGCTGACCACGGTGATCGGCGACAAGCAGGAGCGCTACGACGCCGGAGCGGGACCCGGCTGCGAGGTGTCACCCGTCGCCGACGAGGACCGCGCCGCGATGTGCCTGTCCGCCGCCGAACTGGCCCGGCTGCACGAGGCCGGTGCCCGTGTCACCGCGCACTACGGTGCCCCCCAGGACATCGAGTGGGCCATCGCCGACGACACCCTGTGGATCCTGCAGAGCCGCCCGGTCACCACCCTCGCCCCGGCCGCCGACCCCGCGGCGGCGGCCGTCGGGGACCTGCGGATCTGGGACAACTCCAACATCATCGAGAGCTTCAGCGGCGTCGTGTCCCCGCTCACCTACAGCTTCGCCGCCGACACCTACGCGAAGGTATACGACAGCTATGCCCGCGCCCTGGGCGTCCGGGGCGAGCAACTGCGCGAGGTGCAGGAGTGGACCCCGCACCTGCTGGGCTATGTCCACGGACGGGTCTACTACAACCTGTTCCACTGGTACCGCATGGTGCGCCTGGCCCCGCTGTACCCGCTCAACCGGCGCGTCCTGGAGAAATCCCTCGGCGTCGCGGAGAGCATTTCCGACGAGGTCGCCGACACGCTCCATCCGTTCACGCCCCGGCCCGGGATACGTGGCCGGTTCTCGCGACTCACCCGCACGCTGATCTTCGTCGGGCGATTCCTCACCATCCGGAAATCCATTGAGATGTTTCACCGAGATTTCTATCGGGCGTACGCGGTATTCAACAATGTCGACTACGAAGCGCTGACCGGCGACGAGACGTACCGCCGTTTCCGGCGACTGCAGCGGGAACTCATCGAGAAATGGGGCCCGATGCAGACCCTGGACGCGACGATCCTGCTCTCCGTGGGACTGCTGGCCCTGCTCACCCGCCGATGGCTTCCGGCGGCGCCCGAGTGGTTCACCTGGGCCGCGGCGGCGCCCGGCGGCGTCGTGGAGTCCGCCGAACCGGTCTGGGCACTGCGCGAGTTGGCCTCCCGGGCGCGCGCCGACGCCGAGATCCTGCGGCTGCTGGAACACACCCCCGATTCCGAGGCCCACCGGGCGCTGCGCGACGCGGGCCACACCCGGTTCCTGGCGGCCGTCGACGCGTACATCGCCGACTACGGCTACCGCAGCCCCGACGAACTCAAACTGGAGATCCCCGACCTGCACGAGAACCCGGCAGGGCTGTTCACCCTGCTGCGCGACGCGCTGCCGGACACCGCCACCGCCACCGCCACCGGCGGCGGCCAGGCCGACCGTGGCGGCGAGGCCGACGCCTACCTCGACGAGCATCTGCGCGGCCCCCGGCGCCTGCTGTACGAGCGGGTGCGGGGAAAGGCCAGAGCGGCGCTCGCCGACCGGGAACGCCTGAGGTTCTGCCGCACCCGCGCCTTCGGGGCGGCCAAGCGCATGCTGCGCGCCCTCGGCCGCGATCTGCGGCGCGCCGGCGCCATCGACGCCTGGGACGACGTGTTCCTGCTGCGCATCGAGGAGATCCGGGGCGCCTACGAGGGCATGATCGCCCACACCGAACTGCGGGACCTGGTCGCGCTGCGCCGCGGGCGACTCGCCGCCGACGCAGCGCTGCACGCCCCGTCCCGCTTCACCACCCGCGGGGCCCCGTACTGGTCGGGCAACCTGGAGCGGGCCGGCTGGACCAGCGGCCCGGCCGCCCGCACCGGCGCCCGCGAACTGCGCGGCGTCCCCTGCTGCACAGGCGTCGCCGAAGGGCCCGCGGCGGTCACTGACACCCCACGTGACATCGGCGGCGGCATCCTGGTCACCTACCGAACCGACCCGGGATGGGTGACCGCGCTGCCCTCGGCCGCCGCCCTCGTCATCGAACGCGGCAGCCCGCTCACCCATGTGGCCGTCGTGGCACGGGAGTTGGGCATTCCGACCGTGGTGCAGGTCAAGGGAGCCACCACCGAGATCCGCACCGGCACCCGGCTGCGGGTCGACGGCGCCGCCGGGACGGTCACCGTACTCGCCGACCCTCCCGGCGACAGCACGACCGCCGCCGAGGAAAGCCCCCGAACGGAGACACATCAGTGATCCTCACCGAGGACCGACTGCAGGACCTGCTCGACAAGTCCCTCGCCGAACTGCCCCACGGCACCGAGTGGGCCGTGACCCTGGAGGGCTCCATCGCGGAAGGATTCGGCAACCCCTCCTCCGACATCGACTTCCTGCTCGTGGGCCGCTCCGACGACGACCTGCCGACCATGCCGTCGCTGCTGTTCGTGGACGGCCGACGGGTGGAGATCCGCACCCGCTCGGTGCGCCAACTCGCCGACCAGCTGCGCACGGTGGAGGAAGGCGCCGAACGGCCCGGCCGGCTCTCCGAGGACCTCCTCAACCGCTGCCAGCGGGTGCTGCACAGCCACCCGCTGCGCGGCCACGCCCTGGTCGAGGAGGTGAAGGCGATGCTGCCCGTCGAGCGGTTCCGCCGGATAACCGCCGACTGGTGGGCGCACCGGGCCCACCAGTCCCTGCGGCACGCGACGGCGCTGCTGTGCCTCGGCGCGAGCGACGAGGCCGTCGACTGGACCCGCGCCGGACTCGTCCAGACCGTCAAGTCCTGGGCGGCCGGCCTGGGCGAGACCTATCTCGAACCCAAATGGCTCTCCATGCAACTGGACCGGACCGGCCGGACCGACATACGCGACCGCTACTGGGAACTGGAGACCACCGTTCCCCGGCCCGGCGACACCGACGCCGCCCAGGACCACCTGACCGCCTGCCTCGCCTTCGCCGAGGACCTCGGACTCACCGGCGTCCCCCGACGGCCCGAGCGGCTCACCGTCGAACGCGTGGCGGGGGTGACCACCTGGCAGACCGGCGAACGCGTCCACGTCATCCGCGGCCGGCGCGACGTGTTCGCCCTGGGCGACGACGCCGGAGCCGTCTGGCGCTCCCTCGTCCTGGGCCGGCCGCTGCCCCGCGTACAGGCCATGGCCGCCGACACCGGCGTCGCCGACCCCGGCCCGCTGCTGGCCGCCTTCCTGCGCTACGGGCTGATCCGCCTCGCCTGGAAGGGCGGCGGCACCATCACCCCCGCGCTGCCGCTCGCCGCCCCGCCCGGCCCCGTGACCCCGCCGCCGTCCACCGCGCAGCCGCTGCTGTCGGTGCGCGGCGCGGCCGTCGGCGGACCTCGCGCCATCGACCTCATGCCCCTGCCCGCCGACCGGTTCGCCGCCGCCGCCATGGCCCTCGTGTGGTCCAACGTGGTCGTCGAGAACGCCGTCGAGGATGTGACCGGCGCCCTGCGGCGCGGACAGTGGCGGGTCGCCGAACTCACCGCGCGACGCGCCGTGCACGCCGCGCTGCGCGGACTGTTCAGCGCCCACGGGGTCCACCCGCTGCCCGCCGACTCCGACCTCGTACGCCGCACGGACCTGCTTCCCCCCGGCACCGCGCCGATCGGGGCGCACGCCGGAGAACTGCTGCGGCGCGGCGTGGACTCGGCGGAGGACGGCGACGCGCTCCTCGCGGAGCTGCGCTCCTACATCGCCCTGGTGCGCGGCGCCGTGGGCGCCGACTCCTTCCCGCTCTCCTTCGACTCCGCGGACACCTGGCGGGCGACCCTGCAACTCGGCCACGACTGGCTGCGCGTCGGCGCCCATCTCGGCGCGGAGCTGCCCATCGAAGAGGCCCGCGACCTGCTGGCCGGCCAGGGAGCCCAGCCCCACCAGGCCCTGTGACACCACCAGGCCCCTACCGCACCCCGTCCGATGTTCCCCTCGGAGGTTCCATCGATGTCCGATCCGATGACGTTCCTGGTGACCGGCGCCAGCGGTTTCGTGGGCGCGGAGGTGACCGCCCGGCTCACCGCCGCGGGCCACACCGTGCTGGCGCTGCTCCACCGCAACGGCGACCTCGTCCGCAACAACGGCAGGAAGCTCACCCCCGGACCGGGCACCCTGACCCGGCTCACCGGCGACATCACCCGCCCCGGCCTCGCCCTGACCGACGCCGACCGGCGGCTCGCCGCCACGGCCGACCGGATCGTGCACTGCGCCGCCGTCACCGACTTCGGACTCCCTCAGGACCGGTACGACCGCATCAACGTCGAGGGCACCCGGAACCTCCTCGCCCTCGCCCTGACGGGCCGCACCCCCCTGGTGCACGTCAGCACCGCCTACGTGTCCGGGGAGCGTGACGGCACCGCCCGCGAGGACGCACTCGACCTCGGCCAACGTCCCGGCAACGGCTACGAGAAGAGCAAACTGGCCGGGGAGACCCTGGTCCGCAAGGCCGCGGCGGACGGCCTGCCCGTGACCGTGGTGCGCCCCACCGTCGTCACCGGCGCCACCCGCACCGGCCGCGTCCGCGACCTCAAGACCATCTATCCCGTGCTCCGGGTCCTCACCAGAGGTCTGGTGCGTACCGTGCCCGGCCACTACGACGCCGTCCTCGACCTCGTTCCGGTGGACCGCGTCGCCGACCTGGTGACCGAGGCCGCCACCCGTTTCCAGGAGGCCGAGGGCCACACCCTGCACGCCGTCGGCCACGAGCTGACCCTGCGGGACATGTCCGACGTCCTCGCCGAGTACCCGTCCTTCCACGTGCCGAGGTTCGTCCCCCCGTCCGCGTTCTCCGCCGCGGCCCTGCCCGACCGCGAACGCCCCTACTACGACCGGGTCGTGTCCCTGTACGCCACCTACTTCCGGCGGCGTGTCCACTTCGACGACACACACGCCGCGGTGTTCAGCCGCCGTCCGGCTCCCTCCGGCGGACGGCCCTACCTGCGCCGCCTCCTCGACCACTGCCTCGCGACCGGCTACCTCGGCCCGGCCCCGCGCAAGGAGCCGGCCGCCGCCCGACCCGACGGGAGCACCCACCGATGACCGCCACGCACCTCGCCGAGCCCCCGCACGGCATACCCGTCTCGCCCCTACTGACATGCCACCCCGACAAGCGACTGCTGTACGGCGCCGACACCTACTACCAGGAGAGCCACGGACAACTCGCCGCCCTCACCGACGACATCACCGGCTTCGCCCACCGGCACGCCGCGCTGCTGCTGAAGCCGGACGCCGTCGTTGCCCGCAGGCTGGACGCGGCCGTGGACTGGCTGTCCGGGCAGGGCTACAGGATCGTCGGCGCGGCGGTCACCCGGCTGACCCGCACCATGATCCGCTCCCTGTGGTACTTCCAGTGGAACCTCGCCACCCCCTACCGCAGGCGGCTGGCCGCGCTCTTCCTCGAGGACGCCGACGCCCTCGTCCTGCTCGTCCGCCCCGAACACGACCTGGACATCCCCGCCTCGGTCGAGCTCACCCGGCTCAAGGGGCCCACCGACCCGGACGCCCGCCGCCCCGGCCAGCTGCGGCACCTCCTCGGTCGCTACAGCTACCTGCTGAACCTGGCGCACACCCCCGACGAACCCGCCGACGTCCTGCGTGAGTTGGCCGTCCACTTCGACGACGCCGCACGCGACCGCCTGTTCCGCTCCGCCCTCGCCGACGAGGACCGCACCGCGGACGCCCTGGAGCTGGCCGGCCGGCTGTACGCCGCCACCAAGCCCCGGGACCTCGACTTCGACCCCGCCGTCGCACGGCTGCGCGACACCGTGGCCCGGCAGCGGGGCGCCGACCCCGCGGCCACCCCGCGCATGCTCCTGGAGACCGCGTGGGCGCGGGGGATCGACCTCGATCCGTGGGACGCCGTCATCGTCGGATCCACGGTGCTCCCCATGCGGGAGCCCGGCCGCGCACCCGTACTCGACGGGGCGGACGCGGGCACCTGGCGCCGCCACCTGGACACCGTCCGCGCCACCCCGAACTGAGGAGCGGCCCATGCAGTTCACCCGGATACTCCCCAAGGAACTGGTGCACCGCTCCGCGGCCGACGAGGTCTTCCTGACCGACGCGGAGCGCCACAGCGAGGACGAGATGCGGTTCGCCGCGCGCTTCCCCCGCCGCCACGCCTTCTACGACGACACACTCGGCCCGCGTACCCACCACGACCCCTTCCTGCTGCTGGAGGCGTGCAGGCAGGGCATCTTCGTGGTGGCCCACCGCTACCTCGACGTCCCCCTGGGGCGGAAGTTCCTTTTGCGATCGGTCGAGTTCGCGGTGCCGGACCCGGCGGCCCTCGTCCGCGGCGACCGGTCCACCGAGGCGGTCATCACCACGCGGGTCGAGCACCGGTTCCGTATCCGAACCGGAGTGACCGGCCTGCGGCTGCGCTTCGCCCTGACCATCGGAGCACGCGAGGCCCTGCTCGCGCGCATCAACTACTCCTGGATGCCCCCGGAGGACTGGACGCGTCTGCGGGCCGGACAGCGCGGCGCGCTCGGCCTGCCCGCTGTGCCCGTCGCTCTGCGCGGACCGCGCGTCGACCCCGCCCTGGTCGGACGGCATGCCCCGGCCAACACGGTCATCTCCCCGCCGCGCGTCGCGAGCGACGGCACCCACACGGCACACCTGGTCGCCGAGACCACGCACCCGACCCTCTACGACCACTGGGTGGACCACGTCCCCGGCATGCTCGAACTGGAGGCCTTCCGCCAGCTCGCCCTGCCCGCGGCCGTCGCCGCGGGCCGCGTCCGCACCTCCTCGGCCCTGCCGGTCGCCCTGGCCGCCCGGTTCCGCTGCTTCGCCGAGATGGACCTGCCGCTGGAGTGCCGGACCGCTCCGGTCCTGCCCGGCGCCGACATCGAGTGCGCTCTGCGCCAGCCCGGCGCCGTGGCCGCCGAAGCCCGTATCAGGCTCGCCGACCCGGACACGGCCGGACTGGCGTGTGCCTTCGCCGGGCCGGCGGCCCACGATGCCGCGTGAGCCCCGCCCCGACTCCCCGACCCCACCCGACCGGAGAGCCTGCGCAGTGACCACCGTCGCCGTCCCTCAAGTGCCCGCCAGACTGGGCCGCTTCGTGCTGCGGATGTTCCGGCCGCACATCTACGTCACCTACGGACTGCTGTGGGTCCTCGCCCTGGAAGGTTCGGCGTCGGCCGCGACCGGCACGCCCTGGCGGCCGTCCGGCGCCACCTGGGTACGGGTCGTCAGCGTCGTGCTGACCCTGCTGTTCCTGCGGATGCTGGACGAGCAGAAGGACCTCGCCCACGACCGTGTCCACCACCCCGACCGGCCGCTCGTCACCGGCGCGATCACCGCGGCCGAACTGCGGGGCGCGATGGCGGTGATCGCCGTCGTGGTGACGGTCCTGAACGCGGCCACGTCCGCCACGGCCGCCCTGCTGATCCTCGCGGCCCTCGCCTACGGGCTGTTCCTCGCCGTACTGGAACGGCAGTCGCCCGCGGTACGCGACCGGCAGCTGCTCAACCTGGCGATCACCTACCCGGTGCAGGTGCTGCTCGGCGGCTACGTCTACGGGTCGCTCGTCGCCGCGGGGACCGTCACCGCGGACTGGCGCGGTGCCGCGCTGCTCGCCCTGTGCGCCGGTGTCTTCCTGCACTTCGAATTCGCCCGCAAGACGTCCTGGGAGGCGCCACCCGGTGCCCGCATGTACTCGGTGGACCTCGGCCCGCGCCGCAGTGCCCTCGTCACCGCGGGCTTCGCGGCCTGGGCGGTCGGCTTCCAGGTCCTGCTGTTCGCGCCGCAGGGCCCACTCCGGCTGCTGCCGTGCCTGGCCGCCGCCCTGCCCGCCTGGGGCACCCGGCGGTTCCTGGCCGCCGGCCGCGGCGGGTGGCCGGTACCGGTTGCCATGGGCTTCGTCGTGATCACCTACCTCGCGCTGGCCGTCGGGGCGGTGCTGCTGCCGTGACCGACGAACCTCCGCTGTCCTGCGAGGAGTTGCTGACCACCACGCGGTGCGTACGGCGTGGCCTGGACCTGGACCGGGCGGTGGACCCGGACATGGTGAAGGACTGTCTGCGCGTCGCACTGCAGGCCCCCAGCGGCAACAACCGGCAGAACTGGCGCTGGATCCTGCTCACCGACCCGCGGATCCGAGCGGACGTCGCCGAGGTGTACCGGGCCGCGTTCCACGACCGCAACGCCGCGAAACTGGAGCCCCTCGCGGAAGTGCCCGAGACGACGCGGTCCTTGATCACCGACGCCCGCGCGCTGGCCGACCGGCTGCACCGGGTGCCCGTCCTCGTGATCCCCTGCATCGAAGTGCCCGGCGGCCGGCTGCCGACGGGCAACCAGGCGGGCCTGTGGGCGTCGTTGCTGCCCGCCGCCTGGAACTACGCGCTGGCCGCCCGCAGCCGGGGTCTGGTCACCGCCTGGACGGCGGTCCACCTGGACCGCGAGCGGGAGGTCGCCGACCTGCTGGGTCTGCCGCCCACGGTCCGGCAGGGCGCGCTGCTGCCGACGGCCTACCCGCTGCGCGACACGTTCCGGCCGGGTCCACGGCTGCCGCTGGAGCAGGTCCTGCACCACGACGGCTGGCAGGGCGCCTGACGTACGAGATTCCACCTGGGCGTTGTCGAGGACCGGGACCGGGCTTCTCGCCGGACGGCAGTCGGGACGCAGGCATGTCGGCAGGGGCGTTCGGTTACCCGGGCTGGCCGTGTCCGGTGTTCGGCCTCCATGCAGCGATCAAGAGCGAGAGGAGGCCGGTCACGACGAGACTCCCGATCACGACCAGGCCCACGCCGACAGCGAAGAGCCCGCTGCTGTCGTCGGACCAGTCGACATAGGCGGCGACGGCCAGTCCGGTGGTGGTGCCGAGAACCGCGGCCGGGACGTACGAGCGGGAGGCGGCCCAGTACACGAGCGCCAACAGGGTCACCCCGAGCCCGATGACCTGCCATGCCTCATAGGGGCCGGTCGTCGAGCCGTCAGCATGCACGTCGCGCTGTTGGTCCCAGCCCAGCCAGCCGGCCCATGCCGCCGTCGTCAGCCCGGCCAGCACGAGCGCCGCCAGGACCTGAGGGAGAGGTTTCCGTACTTGTTTGCTCATGGCCCCAGTGTTCTGGAACCACCTGAACGCGCGTCAGAGCCCTGATACTCATCTCCACCTGAGTAGAAATGTCAGCCGGTACTCACGACGGGTTCTTCGGCGCTGAAGCCGTTGCGGCAGCGGGCGGCGGGCGTTCCTCGGACGGGAAGCCGTCGGCCCGCGCCGGATCAGCCGACCGTGGGGCTGGGTGTCGGGGAGGCGGTGTTCACGTTGAGGTCGGGCCGCGGGGCGAGGACGAGGACAGGGGAGCCCGGCTGCGGCGCGGGCGGGGTGACCTGGTCCTTGGGGAGCGTCGGCGGGGCGCTCTGCTGGGCGAGGACCTGGCCGAAGTTGATCGTGCCGGTCTTTTCCAGCACGGTGATGTGGTCGAGCACCGTGTCGTTGGCGAGGTTCGCGAGCTGGCGGACGAGAGAGTTCTCGGTGGTGGCGCGGACCTTGGCGATGGCCGGGAAGATCTGGCCGTGCGTGACACGCATGATGTTGGCGGCGGTCGTGTCGAACTGCTTGCCCGACTGAGCGGCCGAGGTCGCCACGAACTGCTGCTGTTGCGGCGTGGCCTGGTTGGGCAGCGTGATCCCCAGCTCCGGGGAGATCTTGCGGCACAGCTCGTCGAGGCGCGCGTGTCCCACGATCAGATGCTTGCCGGCCTCCCGCATCGCCGGTGTCGAGCCCTTCTTCAGAGCGATCTCGCCCAGGGGGTACTCCCACAGACCGGCCGAGCGGACCTTCACGACGAAGTCGCGGTCGGCCTCGGTGAGCGGGCCGTACCGGGTGTTGGCGATGATGCGGGTGGGTGCGCTGGACGTGGTCTGGACGCCGAGCATGGCGGGGTAGGCGAGCGCGGCGAGCGTCAGGGTCAACGCGCCGCCCACGAAAACCGTTCCTGCCAAGTTGCGTGAGACGGGCATGATGCCTCCTGACGTGACTATCGAATACGGCAGGAGATACGGACGAGACGAGTCTGTTGATCATTGCGCTGGGTAAAAACTGCATGCCGCGTGGTGTTCTGCGCCGCAAGCGGGCTGGTGCGGGGCGCGCCCGACGGCCATGACTCCGCGCACGCCCTTGCCCGTTGCGGGGATCACGTCTCCTGTCGAGCGTCGATCTCGGCGATGAGTGCCTCGATGCGGGTCTTGATCTCGTCCCGGATGGGGCGGACGGCGCCGACGCCCTTGCCCGCCGGGTCTTCGAGCGCCCAGTCGAGGTACTTCTTGCCGGGGAAGATCGGGCAGGCGTCGCCGCAGCCCATGGTGATGACGTAGTCGGACGCCTGGACGGCCTCGGTGGTGAGGATCTTCGGCTCGGCGTCGGCGATGTCGACGCCGACCTCCTTCATGGCCTCGACGGCGGCGGGGTTGACCTGGTCGCCCGGGATCGAGCCGGCGGAGCGGACCTCGATCCGGTCGCCCGCGAGGTGGTTCAGGAACCCGGCTGCCATCTGCGAGCGCCCGGCGTTGTGGACACAGACGAACAGCACGGAGGCGAGCGGGCTGGAGGACATCGGGTTCTTCCTTGGTGGGTGATCGAGCGGGTTGCGCGGGTTGCGCGGATCGTTTGGGGTGAGCTTCAGGGGCTCGGCCGGGGCCCCTTGCGGTTCGGATGCCCGCCACCGTCTCGATGTGGGTTCCGAGGTCGCTGCGGGCGGCTGGTGTCAAGAGTGATGTGACAGTATCAGTCCATGATGATGTCAGTCGACGCTGATCTGATGCGGGTGCTCGCCGACCCGCTCCGGCTCCGGATCGTCACCCTGCTCGCCAGGGAGACGCTCTGCAGCACTCACCTGATCGAGGAGACGGGCGCCGGTCAGACCAACCTCTCCAACCATCTGAAGGTGCTGCGCGAGGCGGGAGTGGTGGAGACCGAGCCATGCGGCCGGTTCACCTACTACCGGCTCAGGCCTGACGTCATCGCCTCCCTCGCGGGCCAGTTCGCCGACCTGGCGGAGACGGCGCGCGCCACCGCCGAGAACAACATCAAGCGGTCCTGTCCCTGATCCCCGCCTCCGCGGAGACCTGCATCGAGGAGCCCTGTTGACCGCCACCGAGGCCACCGAGTACGACCTTGCCGAGCCGGCTCCCAAGGTCTCCGCGGGTACCGTGCCGCAGCCCGCCCCGGGCGCCACTCCGTCCCAGGCGTCCCCGCTGATCGCCAAGGCGGCAGCCGAACTGGTCGGCACGGCGACCCTGGTCGCGGTCGTGGTCGGCTCCGGCATCCAGGCCACCGAACTGACGAAGGACGTCGGCCTGCAACTGCTGGCCAACTCCACCGCCACCGTCTTCGGTCTCGGTGTTCTGATCGCCCTGTTCGGCCCGGTGTCCGGCGCGCATTTCAACCCGGTGGTCACGCTGGCCGAGTGGTGGACCGCCCGCCGCGGCGGAGCGGGAGTCACCCTGCGTGAGACGGCGGCCTACATCCCCGCGCAGATCGTCGGTGCGATCGCGGGCGCCGTCCTGGCCGACGCGATGTTCGCCGAGCCGCTGGTGAAATGGTCGACGCACGACCGCTCGGCGGGCCATCTGTTGCTGGGTGAGGTCGTCGCGACGGCCGGGCTGATCCTGCTGATCTTCGGGCTGGCCCGCACCGACCGGCTGCGCTTCGCGCCCGTCGCGGTCGCCTCGTACATCGGCGCCGCCTACTGGTTCACGTCATCGACGTCCTTCGCCAACCCGGCGGTGACGATCGGCCGCGCGTTCACCGACTCCTTCGCGGGCATCGCGCCCGGCTCGGTCCCCGGGTTCATCGGCGTGCAGTTCGTCGGCGCCGCGGTGGGGCTGGCGCTGGTGGCGCTCATCTTCCTGCCTGGCCGGAGTGAAGGCGAGTAGCCCGTCGCGCGACGCTGCCGTGGGGCGACGCTGCTGTCGGGCGGGCCGCGCCGAACCGGCGGGCCGAGGGGTCATCCCCATGTCGCGAGCATCTGCCCCATCGCGGCCATCACCGCGGGCTCGACGCGGTAGTAGACCCAGGTCCCGCGCCGCTCGGAGGTCAGCAACCCGGCCTCCTTGAGCTTCTTCAGGTGGTGGGACACGGTCGGCTGGGACACGCCCACGTCGGAGATGTCGCACACGCACGCCTCGCCGCCCTCGTGCGAGGCGACCAGGGAGAAGAGACGCAGCCGGACAGGGTCACCGAGCGCCTTGAACATCGCGGCGGTCCGCTCCGCCTCATCTGCTGTCAGCGGCCGCTCGGTCAGCGGCGGGCAGCACGGAGCCTCGGCGACGGAGGCCTCCGGCTCCAGCAGCGGCAACACCTTTATGTTCGACATACGTCTATGTTGACACATGTCGAAGCAGAGGGACGGGTGTGCGCGAAGCGCGATCGGTTCCCGGTCGGGAAGCGGGCGCTTCTTGGCGCCCCTCTTCCTTCGTCGTCGTGCCGCGCTCTGTCCCGGAATGGAGCGCGGCCGGCGCGCCCGGCTGTCCCGGGCTGCCCCTGTCTGGAGTGCCGCGGGGCCGTCCGTGCGGGTTCGGCATCTGTCTATGTTGACACAAGACATTGACGAACGTCGAATCAAAAGAAGATCCCGTGAACGCGCCCACCACCGACCATCTGCCCGTCGTGGTCATCGGAGCCGGCCCGATCGGCCTGGCCGCCGCCGCTCACCTCGTCGCACGCGGCATCGAACCGCTGGTCCTGGAAGCGGGATCGTCAGCGGGAAGTGCTGTACGCGCGTGGTCGCACGTGCGGCTGTTCTCGCCTTGGGCCGAGGTCGTCGACTCCGCCGCCGAGAAGCTCCTCGCCCCGACGGGATGGGTCCGCCCCGACGGCGCCACCTGTGCGACCGGCGGCGACTGGGCCGAGCGCTACCTCCAGCCGCTCGCCGACCTCCTCGGCGACAAGGTCCGCTACGGCATCACGGTGACCGGGGTGGCACGACAGGGCCGCGACCGTATCGTCGACGCGGGCCGTGACGAGCAGCCCTTCACCGTCCACGTCCGGCACGCGGACGGCGGTGAAGGGCGGATCACCGCCGACGCGGTCAGCGAAGTTGACCCTGCCGGAGACGGGGGTATGCGGCGGCTCCGGCCTGTTCGACGGCGCGGGCACCACGCAGGACAGCGACGGCGGTGGCTGCTGCGCGGCCCCGGCCACCCGCGAGATCGGCATCGGTATCGGCTCTCCGGCCCCGTCCGGCGGTTGCTGACCCAACCACCCACCCACCCATCACCAGCAGGAGGCTCGCCATGTCCCGCGTACAGCTCGCCCTCCGCGTCCCCGACCTCGCAGCGTCCATCGCCTTCTACACCAAACTGTTCGGCACAGCGCCCGCCAAACTCCGCGACGGCTACGCCAACTTCGCCATTGCCGAGCCCCCGCTCAAGCTCGTCCTTGTCGAGGGCGCCGAGGGAGAGGGGACCCGCATGGACCACCTAGGCATCGAGGTCGACACGACCGAGGCCGTGCACGCGGCCACCGCCCGGCTCACCGACGTCGGGCTGGCCACCGTGGAGGAGAACGACACCACCTGCTGTTACGCCCTCCAGGACAAGGTCTGGGTCCGCGGTCCAGGGCAAGAACCCTGGGAGGTCTACGTCGTGAAGGCCGACGCGGGCACCCTGGCCAAGCAGCGGAGCAGCACCTGCTGCGCCGGGCACAGCGAGGGCGCCCAGGGAGAGTCGGCCGCCTCGGCGGCAAGCTGCTGCTGACCGCTGACCGCTGACCGCTGACCGCTGACCGCTGACCGCTGACCGCTGACCGCTGACCGCTGACCGCCGACGGTTGACGAACCGTCAGTGAGGCCGGCGGGCGTTGAGTCGGGCGGCCTGGCGCGTCAGGTGGTCGCGCTCGGGGAGGTTGGGTGCCTTTTGGGCCGCCTCGGCGTACAGCCGTGCCGCCGTCGCCAGGTCGCCGTCACGTTCGTGGAGGTACGCCGCCACCGCGGTGTGGCGAGGCAGGGAGTCCTTCAGCGCCGCGAGCGCCGCCAGACCGGCGCGCGGTCCGTCGGCCTCGCCGACGGCCACCGCGCGGTTGAGCCGCACGACCGGGCTGTCGGTCAGGCGCGTGAGCTCGTCGTACCACTCGACGATCTGCACCCAGTCGGTCTCCCCGGCGGTGGGCGCGTCGGCGTGAAGGGCCGCGATGGCGGCCTGGGCCTGGAACTCACCCAGCCGGTCGCGGGCGAGGGCGGTCTGAAGGATGGTGACGCCCTCGGCGATCGATGCGGTGTCCCACCGTTCGCGGTCCTGCTCGGCCAGCGACACCAGACCGCCGTCGGGCGCGGTCCGGGTGGCGCGCCGGGCGTGGTGCAGCAGCATGAGGGCGAGCAACCCCGCCACCTCGGGGTGATCGATGGCGGCCGCGAGCTGCCGGGTGAGCCGGATGGCCTCGGCGGCGAGGTCGACGTCGCCGGAGTATCCCTCGTTGAAGACCAGGTAGAGGACGCGCAGCACGGTGGCGACATCGCCGGGCTGGTCCAACCGCACGCCGGAGACGGTGCGCTTGGCCCGGCTGATGCGCTGGGCCATGGTCGCCTCGGGCACCAGGTAGGCCCGGGCGATCTGGCGGGTGGTCAGCCCGCCGACGGCGCGCAGCGTGAGCGCGACCGCGGACGAGGGCGTCAGCGACGGGTGGGCGCACAGGAAGTAGAGCCGGAGCGTGTCGTCCACCGCGGGCGCGGGCCCGGGCGCCGGCTCCTCCTCGACGAGGTCCTCACGCCGGCGGCGGGCAGTGTCCGCCCGGGTCGCGTCGAGGAACTTGCGCCAGGCCACGGTGACGAGCCAGCCCTTCGGATCCCGCGGCCGATCGGCCGGCCAGACGCGGACCGCTTCGACCAGCGCGTCCTGCACGGCGTCCTCGGCCGCCGCGAAGTCGGCTCCGCGGCGGACGAGGATGCCGAGCACACTCGGCGTGAGGCTCCGGAGCAGAACCTCGTTCATCTGAGAGGTCACTCCGTGATGGTGGGCGACACGCCGTAGAACGGGCGCAGCTCGAGCCACTCGTGGATGGGCTTGCCGCCCGCACCGGGGGCGGCCGACAGCTCCCCGGCCAACTCGACCGCGCGCTCGTAGGTGTCGACGTCGATCACCATCCAGCCGGCGATGACGTCCTTGGTCTCGGCGAACGGTCCGTCGGTGACCGGCGGGCGACCCTCGCCGTCGTACCGGACGAACGTCCCCTCGGGGGCCAGCGCCTGGCTGTCGACGAACTCGCCGGTCTTCTCGAGCCGGGCCGCGAAGTCGTTCATGTACTGCAGGTGGGCCGAGATCTCCTCCGGCGTCCACTGGTCCATCGGCGCGTCGTTGACCGAAGCCGGAGCGCCGCGGTAGTGCTTGAGCAACAGGTACTTGGCCATCGTGCTTCTCCTCGGTGCTGGTGCGGCCCATTCTGGCCGCTTTCACTTCGGGGACGGAGCCAGCCACGGGTTTTCGACATCACTGTCCGACCGTTTTGGGCGCATCCGATTTCCTGCCACTTGGGGGCTTTCGCGGAGCGGCAGGGTGAGGCCGTCGACATCTTCTCCATCAATCGATTGATCAGCGGCCTTCGGCGGCGTAATCTCCCCGCCATGTCCGAGTCGCCGCCCGCCTCCCCGACCCCCGATCCACCGCCCGCCGATGCCAGTCGTGAACGCATCATCGCGGCCGCCACCTCCCTCTTCGCCGACAACGGCTACGACGGCACCAGCACCCGCCGGATCGCCGCCGAGGCGGGGCTGAACATGGCCACCGTCGCCTACCACGTCGGCGGGAAGCCGGACCTCTACCGCGAGGTCATGCTGCGCGCCCACCTCGCCGAGCAGCGCGTGCTGACGGACGCGCTGGTCGCGTTCCGGGCGCTCGCGCCCACCGATCCGGTCGCGGCCGTCACCGGACTGGTCGACCGGTACCTCGACTTCTGTCTCGACCAGCCCCACATCCCGGCCCTCTGGATGCGCCGCTGGCTCTCGGACGCGGCCGAGTTCGCGGATCTGGAGGCCACCTACGCGCGGCCGCTGATCGAGTCCGTCCGTGACACGGTGCGCGAGGTCGTCCCGGCCGCACAGCCCGCCGGGACCGCCGCGCCCGCCGACATCGAGATGACCGTCTGGACGGTGCTCTGGAACACCCACGGCTTCTGCCGCTCGGGCATCCGCGCCGAGGTCCCGCGCTTCCGCGCGCACCTGCGTGCCCTCGTGCTGCGTGATCTCGGGCTCGGCGCCCGCGAACCAGGCGACCAGGGGCACGGATGACGACCGCCGTGCTCCCCGGGAGCTCCGCCCCCGAACTCACCCGCCGCCGCCTCTTCGTCTACGGCCTCGGCTCGGTCGGCACCGGCGTGTTCTCCACCGTCCCCGGCCTGCTGCTCCTCTACTTCATGACCGACGCGCTGGGCGTCCCCGCCGGTATCGCCGGACTCGTGGTCACTCTGCCCAAGGCCTGGGACGCCGTGTTCAACCCGCTGGTCGGTGCCGCCAGCGACCGCGAGGCCGTCCGCACCGGCCGACGTACGCGGCTGCTCGTCGCGGGCGCGCTCGCCCTGCCGGCCGCGTTCGCGGCGATGTTCCTGTCACCGATGACCGGCACCGGTGCGGTCGTCTGGGTGACCGTCACCTTCGTCCTGGCCGCGAGCGCCTTCTCGCTGTTCCAGGTTCCGTACGTCGCCCTGCCCGCCGAGATGTCCTCCGTCCCGGCCGTCCGCACGCGGATCATGGTCTGGCGGATCGTCTTCCTGACCCTGGGCATCCTCGTCGCGGGCGGCGCGGCCCCCGCCGTGGTCACCGCCGCGGGCGGCGGCCGGACGGGATACGGAGCGATGGGGCTGACCGTGGGCCTCGTCATCGCGGCCGTCCTGCTGGTGCCCGCCCTCGGTACCCGCTGGGTGCGCTCCCACCCCGGACCCGAACCCCTCGGCCTCGTCGCGGCCTTCCGTACCGCACGCGGCAACCGCGCGTTCTTCGCGCTGCTGGCCTCCTTCGTGCTGCAGGCCGCCGCCGTCGCGATCATGCTCGCCGCCGCACCCTACGTCGCCACCTACCGCCTCGGCGGCTACGGCCTGACCTCGGTGCTCTTCGTCTGCCTGGTCGCACCGAGCGCGGTCGCCGTTCCCCTGTGGGGCAAGGCCGCCGGACGCTGGGGGCGGCTGCGCTGCCTCACGGTCGCGACCTGCGGTTACGCCGTCGGCGCCGCGGCCCTGTTCCCGGCCGCCGGAAGCGGCAGCGACACCGGCGCGGTCGTCGCGACGCTCGCGCTCTGCGGGCTGCTCGGCATCTGCTACGCGGCCCTGCAGGTCCTCCCGCTCTCCCTGCTGCCCGACACGGTGCACGCCGACACGGCCAGGACCGGCCACGCCCAGTCCGGCGCCTTCACCGGACTGTGGACGGCCGGCGAGACCGTCGGCCTCGCGGCCGGGCCCGGCGCGTACGCGATCGCCCTGACAGCCACCGGCTTCGTCTCCTCGACCCTGGACCATCCGGTCGCTCAGACCGCCACCGCGCGAACCGGCATCCTGCTGGGCTTCAGCCTCAT
Organism: Streptomyces sp. NPDC060027; assembly: GCF_042737005.1. Lineage (NCBI taxonomy): Bacteria > Bacillati > Actinomycetota > Actinomycetes > Kitasatosporales > Streptomycetaceae > Streptomyces > Streptomyces sp. NPDC060027. The sequence continues at coordinate 44,632 of NZ_JBHWVI010000018.1, read as the reverse complement.
CCCCGCCCTGCTCATGCTGCTCTCCCTGCCCGCCCTGCGCGCCTACGGCCGCCGCCGTGACCGGCAAGAAACGGAATCCATCTGATGACGACTCCTCAGCAGGCCCCCGCCCGGGCCGCCCACCCCGGCCTCCCCGAGACCGGCCGCACCGGCGCCGACCTCCTCGCCGAACTCGCCGTCCTCACCGCCGCGGACCTGCCGACCCGGGGCGGGCACACCACCGCCTACGTCTACGACAGCGGCCGTCCCGAAGTACGCGAAGCCGCCGAGCGGGCCTACCTGACCATGATGGAGGTCAACGGCCTGGACCCGACCGCGTTCCCCAGCATCGTCGCCCTGGAACGCCAGGTCGTCGGCGCGACCGCCGTCCGCCTCGGCGGCGACGACACCACCCCGGGCATCTTCACCAGCGGCGGAACCGAGTCGATCATCCTGGCGGTGAAGGCCGCCCGGGACGCCCGCCCGGACGTCCTCGCCCCCGAGATCGTCGTCCCCGTCACCGCCCACGCCGCCTTCCACAAGGCCGGCAGCTACCTGCGGGTCACCGTGCGCAGCGCACCCGTGGACCCCGTGACCTACCGGGCCGACCCCGCGGCCGTAGCGGCGCTCTGCAACGAGAACACCGTTCTCGTCGTCGCCTCCGCCCCGTCCTACGCCCACGGCGTCATCGACCCGATCGCCGAGATAGCGGCCGACGCCGCCGCCCGCGGCATCCCCTGCCACGTCGACGCCTGTGTCGGCGGATGGCTGCTGCCCTGGCTCGCCGAGGCCGGCGCGCCCGTCCCGGCCTTCGACCTCTCCGTCCCCGGCGTCACCTCCCTCTCCTGCGACCTGCACAAGTTCGGCTACGCCCCCAAGGGCGCCTCCGTGCTGCTGTTCCGCGACGAGGCCCTGCGTCTGAACGCCTACTACGCCTGCGCCACCTGGCCCGGCTACAGCGTCGTCAACTCCACCATCCAGAGCAGCAAGGGAGCCGGACCCCTGGCAGGGGCGTGGGCCACGCTGCAGGCACTCGGCGCCGACGGCTACCGCGAACTCGGCCGCGCCGCCCTGTCCGCCACCCGCAGACTGATCACCGGCGTCGAGGGCATCGACGGCCTCACCGTCCTCGGCACCCCCGAAGCCACGCTCGTCGCCATCGGTACCGACCCGACCGCCGAGACCCCGCTCGACCTCTTCGCCCTCGCCGACGAGACCCGCGCCCGGGGCTTCTTCCTCCAGCCCCAACTCAGCCTCGACGGCCTCCCGGCCAACCTGCACCTGACCCTCACCGGGGTCAGCGAGCACGGCGTCGAGAGCCTGCTCGCGGTCCTGCGCGAATGCGTCGACGTCGTCCGTCCGCTCGGCCCTCCGACGCCCCCTGCGGACATCGTCGACCTGCTCCAGCAGGTGGACCTCACCGAACTCGACAACGCGTCCTTCGCGGCGCTGCTCCCCGCCGCGGGTGTGGACCTGACCGGCGACAACGCGGCCCGCATGGCCCCGGTCAACCGCCTCTTGGACGCCCTCCCGGCGGCGACCCGAGAGATCATCGTCACCCGCTTCCTGTCCGCGCTCTACAGCCCGTACCTGGGAGGCTCTGCGCGGCCCTGACTCCGGTGCGCCGGATCATGAGGACCAGATCGGGTCGTCCGGTGCCGGTCGCCCGGAGAAGCGCTGAAGCGGATCCCCGGCGAGCGAGAGCCGCTGCCGCGCGGTGACGATGAAGTCGTTCTGCGCCGATTCCACGCGTGCGCGAAGAGCGAACCAGTTCTCCCCGGGCGGCAGGCCTCGCTTGACCATGGTGTGAAGACGCCATATCTGCTCGTCCAGGGCGTGCGCGGCTTCCGCGATGTCCTTGTCGGCGACGAGGTTGACCATGCTCACCGCCTCGTTCCACGGCCGCCAGTCAATGGTCGTAGGGATGACGACACCTTGAGGAACGGAGTCGGAGCGACTGGCCTCCATCTCGCTGAGACCCACGAGTACACCGGATGACTCACGGAGTACGCGCGCGCAGGTCGCCGTCACTTGGTCCCGGACCCAGTGCCTGTCCTGCGCCCTCCGGCTGACCGTACTTCCCGCGAAGACCCCGATCAGCGTCGTCGCGACCGCTCCGACAGGGGCGGCGAGCAAGCTCCACAGCGCAGACATGGATCCAGTGTGAAGCGGTGAGGCGCTGTCCGGGTTCGAATCCCGGAGGATCGTCCTGCCTGGCTCTGTCGGGCTGGACCGTCGGGCTCACCGGGCCATGCGATGCTTTCGGCCACCGCGGCGGAAGCGCATGCCGGCGTAGGCGAGATCGGCGAGCAGGACGAGGCAGCCGATGATCAGCAGGAAGAACAGTCCGTGCGCGGCGAACCCGATGATGCCCAGGACGAGGGCTACAAGGAGCAGGAACAGAAAAAGGCTCATCGGTTCTCCCGGCGGCTTCGGCGGATCAGCGACGGGCGAGGCGGCGCTCGCCCTTGACGCCCGTCATGTAGTCGAGTTCGTAGTGCGCGAACACTCCTGGTTCCTCCTCGGCGGGCAGCACGCCGTCCGTGTCGATGGAGGGGGCCTTCTTCACCAGATTCTTGTCGTGAACGACCTTCAGGTAGCCCGGCCCGACGGTCGCGCCGTCAAGAGGCACGAACACCAGGCGACGGCGCGTGGGCAGGCCCACGGTCACCGTCGCGAAGGACGGACTGTCGGTCGCCGTGTCGACGTAGACGGATTCGAGAACGCCGATCTTGTGGCCACCGGGGTCCACCACGTCGTGACCACGCCATTCGCGGATGTCACCTGCCTCGAACATCATGAACCTCCACAGTGGGGGAGTACCCCCGATCGCGGACCTGATGCCCGGCCACTTGCGTCGCCCCGCCGGGAAGCACCGCGCGGCGTGCTGAGACGGCGGTACGAAGCGGCCTGCGGCCGGGGGCTCGGTACATCTATGGCGCGGCCCGGGCCTGCTCGAACCATTCCCCGGGATCAGTGCCTCGCGGTGCTGCCGCGTGCAGCGATCGGAGGCGTAAGGGGCCGGGTAACGGAACCGGTCCGGAGGTAGGCGACCAACTCGGCTTCTTGGGGACGGGGTTCGGGGGTGGCGGCGTCGTGGATGCTCGGCGCATGGTCGTAGTCGGCGGAGAGTTCGCGGAATTGGCCCACGCATGCGTTCGGCACCGTTCGGCGGTCTGTCGGCGCCGGTGCGGGGCGATGCCTGGCAGCGCGGGTGCCGGAAAGGGCGTTGTCATCGGTGTGTTGGGCCCGGTGACGGTCTCCACGCCCGACGCGACAGGCCCCCTGGGGCGCGGGAGAGCTTCGACGGCCTGTGCGAGGAGGTCGGCCGGCGGGCTCTGGCCCGCCTTCAACGCGTCCGCGTAGGCCGTCGCGTCACGGATGCTGAGGCCGCCGACTCGTCGACGCAGCAGGCGCAGGGCGTGAACTCTGCCCTGCGTGTCGGCGATCGAGCGCACTTCGTCGTGCAGCGCGTCGACCGGGCCCGGCAGGTACTGCCCTTTCACGCGGGTGAGGTAGTCGTTCTCCCAGGCCCCGGTGACGGCGTTCACCACCGGGACGCGGTGCAGGCTGCCGTCCTCCTTGTCCACCAGGTAGGGGCCGTTGCCCACCAAGGCGTGTCGATGGTCCGGCGTGCGCAGGTAGTCCTCGGACTGCCAGGAGACCATCCAGCCCAGCGCGTGCTCCATGACCCGGGACACCGCCACACGGACGGAAGTGCCGTAGGTCGCAAGCTCCGCGTGGTAGTCACGCTCCAACTGTGCCTCGACCAGCAGGACGGCGAACTCGCGGGTGATCATCCGGCCAGCATCAGCCATGCCGCCCGGTCCTACCAGCGAATTTCGCCGCTCGCACATCAACGGCCCGCAGGAACTGGGCTGGTGAAGGCCTGCCGGGTGTGGACCAGCAACTCGCGCACGGCGGGGCTGCTCGTGCTCTTCCAGACCAGGGCGAGCAGCGCCGGCGTTTCGGCGTCGTCGATGGTGCGGGCGGTGAGCCGGTCGCGGTAGCTCGCGGCCATGGAGTCGCTGAGGATGGCGGCGCCGAGCCCACGGGCGGCGAGGCCGGCGATGGCGTCCGCGGCGCCGGCCTGCAACGCGATCACGGGGTGGAGGTCCTGCGCGGCGCAGGCGCGGTCCCATGCTGAGCGCAGCCCGGTGCCGCGCGGCATGCACACGATCGGATGGGCGACCACGTCGCGGAGAGCGACCCGCCGCTGTTTCGCCAAAGGGTGGTCGGCCGGGACCGCCACGACGAGCCGCTCGCTCAGGATGGTGAGCGACTCCAGCCCTTCCGGGTCGGCGGTCACGGTCCCGATGAGAGCCACGTCGACGGCGCCGGCGCGTACCTCCTCGACGAGCCGGTCGGAGTTGTCCTCCAGCAGCGAGAGCTCCACACCGGGATGTGCCTGGTGGAACGCGGCGAGGGCGTCGAACAGCGGCGCGAGGGTGCAGCCCATGACCATCCCGATCGTGAGCCGACCGCGGATCAGGTGGGAGACCTCGTCCACGGCCTGGCCCACGGCCCCGGCCGCGGCCAGCGCGGCGCGGGCGGGTTCGAGCGCGGCCTTGCCCGCTGCCGTGAGGGTGGCGGTGCGCGCTGACCGGTCGAACAGATCGGCACCGAGTTCCCGCTCCAGCCGCCGGATCTGAGCGCTGACACCGGGCTGGCTGATGTGGACTCGCTCGGCCGCCCGGGTGAAGCTCCGCTCCTCGGCGACCGCGACGAAGTACTCCAACTGCCTCAGTTCCATAACTGTCGATTCTAGCTTTCAGTGAATCCATCTATTGGACTTCTGATCGGCGGGCTACCACGCTGGGAACCACGACCACGCTCGGAAGCACCGAAGCCCGACGGCAGGAGGTACCCATGCCGGAGTACGAGAAGGCCATGCGACCCGAAGACATCACGCGCTTGTTCGTCGAACGGTCCAACGCCGGTGACGCGGCCGGAGTCGCCGCCCTCTACGAAGAGGACGCGGTGATGGCCTACCCGCCCGGTGACCGGACGGTGGGCCGGGAGGCTATCCGAGCTCTGTGGGAAAAGGTGCTGGCCAACCGGCCCCGCTTCGAGCCGGAACAACCGCTGCCGACACTGATCAGTGACGGCATCGCCCTCACCTCGACCCCGCCGAAGGACGGGGCCGGCGCCCGGGCGCAGGTCGTCCGGCGCCAGCCCGACGGCAGCTGGCTGCGCCTGCTCGACCAGCCCGAGTTCGTCGCGCCCGTCCGCTGAGCCCGTCGGTGGCGTCCCGCTCGCACCACGCTGCCCACCACCGGAACCGGCCTGCGTCGTCCATCCGGTGGAGGCATGACGCCGTCACACCGCGCCGCGGGTTCCCCGCAGTTCGCGTCCGGTGACCATCTCGGATGCGATCCGCAAGAACACGGCGTTCCGCAAGGGCATCCAAGAAGTGAGGCCGACCTGCGCCAGCCCTCCCGGCCGGCGGGGTCCGTCACGACGGTGGCCCGTCCGGTGACGACCACGCTCCAGCCGGACCGGGTCGCCGCATCGAACTCGTCCGCCTCGAAGGCGACCACGACGCCGTCGATGGCGCGGACGAGATCCGAGTCCGCCGAGGTGAGCAGCAGGACGGAGTCATCCCTGCGGCGTGCCGGGAAGCCGGACCGTGACGAGGAGACCCCCGCCGTGGCGGGCGACGAGGTCGAGGGTTCCGTCGTGGGCGCGGACGATGCTCTGCACGATGGCCAGGCCGAGCCCGACGCCCGCGTGCTCGTCGGTGTGTACGCGTTCCGATCCGCGCTGGAAGGGTTCGGTGAGGGTCGGTACCAGTTCCGGTGGGAGCGGACGGCCCGTGTTCTCGACCCTCAGCACGCTCGTGTCGCCGTGCACCTCGGTGTGGACCGTCACGGTGCCGCCGGCGGGGAGGTTGTGGACGATGGCGTTCTGGACGAGGTTCGTCATCATCCGCAGCAGGAGCTCCGCGGAGCCGCTGGTCCGGGCCGCCCCGCCGGTGACGTCGAGCGTGATCCGACGCTGTTCGGCGAGGGGAAGCAGCGTTTCGGCGGCTTCCTCGGCGAGGAGGGAGAGGTCGACGCTGTCGCGGGTGAGGATTCCGCGGTCGCCGCGGCTGAGCAGCAGGAGGGCCTCGGTGAGGTCGATCGCCCGCGTGTTGACAGCGTGCAGGCGTTCGACGAGTTCGTCCCGGTCGCGCGTGGGGTCCTTGCGGGCGACGTCGAGGAGCGTCCGCGAGATCGCCAGCGGGGTGCGCAGTTCGTGGGAGGCGTTCGCGGCGAACCTCCGCTGCTCGGCGACGTGGGACTCGAGCTGTTCGAGCATCGAGTCGAACGCGTCGGAGAGTTCACGGAATTCGTCCTGACGGCCCTTCATGCGGATCCGGTGGGACAGCGATCCGTTCCCGGCCATCCGTGCCGCGTCCGTGATCTGGGTGAGGGGTGCGAGCATCCGGCCGGCGAGGATCCATCCCCCCAGGAGGCCGAACATGAGGAGGAAGGCGAGCGCTGTGGCCGCGGCGGGGGCGAAGCCGCGCAGGAGGTCGGCGCGACTGGGCCCGACGATGATCACGGCTCCGAACCTCTTCTGGAGGGATCTGGGGTCGTTGGTCGGTAGCCAGCGCAGAGCGAATACCCACACGACAGCCAGCAGGAGCGTGCCGGCGACGAAGAGGAATCCGGCATAGCTGAGGGTGAGCTTCAACCGGGCGCTGCGCCCCGGGCGCCTATTCATCGGCGCCGCCGGGGTGGGTGCTGTCCACGCCGGTGTCGATCCGGTAGCCGACGCCGGGCACCGTGACGATGATCCATGGTTCGCCGAGCCGTTTGCGCAGCGCGGAGACGGTGATGCGCACGGCGTTGGTGAGGGGGTCGGCGTTCTCGTCCCAGGCCCGTTCCAGCAGCTCTTCGGCGCTGACGACCCCGCCCTCTGCGGCGACGAGGACTTCAAGGACGGCGAACTGCTTACGCGTCAGCGCGACATAGCGTCCGTCGCGGAAGACCTCCCGGCGGAAGGGGTCGAGCCGCAGGCCCGCGATCTCGCGGACCGGGGGCCGGGTGTACGCGCGCCTGCGGTCGAGCGCCCTCAGCCGCAGGACGAGCTCCCGCAGCTCGAACGGTTTGGTGAGGTAGTCGTCGGCGCCGAGACCGAACCCCGAAGCCTTGTCGTCGATCCGGTCGGCAGCGGTGAGCATGAGGATCGGGATGCCGCTGCCGGAGGCGACGATGCGCCGGGCGACCTCGTCCCCGGAGGGGCCGGGGATGTCGCGGTCGAGAACCGCGAGGTCGTAGGAGTTGACGCTGAGCAGTTCCAGGGCGGAGTCGCCGTCGCCGGCGATGTCGGCGGCGATCGCCTCCAGCCGCAGACCGTCACGGACGGCCTCGGCCAGGTAGGGCTCGTCCTCCACGATCAGTACGCGCATGTCCCAAGCCTAAGCAGCACGTCATATCGCCGACGTATGCAACGACGGGTGCACACCGGAGACGCGATTCAGCTCGCCGGCGCCGGCACGGGGCGAGGCCGGTCCGACGGCGCTTGCGCCGCGGTGCGCCACCAGCGGCGCGACGCCAGTGCGGCCAGCACGGCGCCGGTGGCGTTGACCAGTACGTCGTCCACGGAGGACACCCGGTCCAGCCGCAGGACGTACTGTGCGGTTTCCACCAGGACCGAGCAGCCCGCCCCGAGGGCCAGGATCCGCGGCACGGACGCCAGCGTCGCGAACCGCATCGGGGCGAAGAACCCCAGCGACGCGAAGACCAGCAGGTTGCCGACGATCCCGAGCGTCCCCATCGTGACCAGGTCCCGCAGCGGTACCAGGCTCACCCGGGCCGGGACGACCCCGGCCCCGCCGCCCGGCATCATGGTCAGCCAGAGGAACGGCACCGTCCCGTGGACCATGCCCACCTCGGCCAGCGACATCCGCCACGCCGATGTGACGCCGACGGCACGCCGACGACGCGCCAGAGCCCACGCCACCAGCGCGGCCAACGGCAGCGCGACCAACGTCATGAGCACCACACCATTGAACGTATCGAAGCAGCCGTGCCACCGCCCGGCCATGCACATCGGAGCGGACATCATGAGCGGCCGCCGCACGACGAACGCGGCGCTCGCCAACCCGAGGATCGCCAGGCCGAGAAGCACGATCCGGCCCATGCGGCGGTGCGGTGCCGACGGGGATACGTTGTGGTCCATGCCCTCATTGGAGACGGAGGGCCGTTGCGACGGCGTATGCGATTTTCGATACGCCAGCGATACACGAGACCCCCCGGTATCAAGGAACCGGCGCGAGCCGGCGGTGAGATGGTCCCGCCGGGCGCCCAGGCCACGCCCTCGACCGGATCAGGCCCCAGGGCCGGGAAGACCCACGCCCCGCGAGGCCGTTGCCCGCAGTTCTCTGACCAAGGCGCGTACGACTGCCGATCCGGCCAGTTCCGAGGTGGTGACGTAGCCGACCTGGCGGGTCGGGCGGTCGGGCCCGAGACCGGTGATGCCGACCGAGTCCGGTGCTCCGGCCAGGGAGAGTGCGGGCACGATCGCCATTCCGTGGCCTCCGCTCACCAAGGAGAGCACCGCTCCGTCGTCCTCGGCCTCGATGGTCGCCGTGGGGATCCAGTCCTGAGCGGACCACCAGGCGCGGGTGTACGAGCCGCAGTTCTCGGCCCAGTCGACCAACGGCAGCGAGCGCGGGGTGGCGTGGCCCGCCGCGTGCACCAGGACGTACGGCTCCGCGAAGAGTTCGCTCGCGATCAGACCGGGCGGAAAGGGAGCGGCGCCGCCCAGTGTGGCGATGCCTATGTCGGCCTTCCCGTCGGCCACTTCGCCCGCCGTGCCGCGCCCCACCTCGCGTACGATCCGCACCTGCGGCTCGATCCCGGGGTGCCGGGAGCGCAGCCGCCGCAGAACCGGCGGCAGCAGGTGGAGAGCAGCGCTGCGGAAAGCAGCGATCCGCAGGGGGCCCTCCGCGGCATCGGGCCGGGCCGCGCCACGTGCCTCGGCCGTCAGGACGTCGAGGAGGCGGAGGACGCGGCGGGCGTGCGCGACGGCCTTGTCCCCGGCCGGGGTGGCGCGGGCGCCGGTGCGGCCACGGTCGAAGAGGACGGCACCGATCTTGCGCTCGCTGCCGCGAACCGAGTGGGAGACCGCGGACTGGGTCAGACCGAGTGTGCCGGCCGCGGCGGAGAAGCCGCCGGTGTCCGCGACCGCCACCAGGACGCGTAGTTCGTGCGGGGCGAGATCGGAGTCGATCGTGCGGGCCACGGGGCGCTCACCTCAACGTATGAGAACTGCTCATGGAACGGTGTGTCGCATGAGCCCAACCGCCTGCCCGGGCACGGCATTCCCGCCCTACGGTCCGGACATGAACGAGACCGCGCTCACCGTCCACCAGACCGCCCGCCCGCACGGCTTTCCCACTGCCGAACACTTCGCCCTCGTCGAGTCCACGCCGCCCGAACCCGCCGCCGGCAGCGCGCTCGTGGAGAACCTCTACTGGTCCGTCGACCCCTACCACCGCGAGATGATGGACGACGTGCCCGGCGGCTTCGCGCTCGACGCACCGCTGGAAGGCCGCACCATCGGCCGGGTGGTCGCCTCACGCACGCCTGGACTGGCCGAGGGCGAGATCGTGTTCCACCGGAAGGGCTGGCGGACCCACTCGGTGGCCACGCCTCAGGAGATCCGGCGGCTGCCCCGCTTCGAGGGGGTGCCCCTGACCGCGTACCTGAGCACCCTCGGAGGCACCGGCCTGACCGCCTATGTGGGGCTGACCCGGATCGCCCGGCTCCAGGAGGGGGAGGACCTGTTCGTGTCGGCCGCCGCGGGCGGGGTCGGCACGGCGACCGGGCGCTTCGCCCGACTCCTCGGCGCCGGACGGCTGGTGGGCAGCGCGGGCTCCGCGGCGAAGGCCGACCACCTCACGCGAGAGGTGGGCTACGACGCCGTCTTCGACTACCACGACGGACCCGCCGCCGACCTGCTCGGCAAGGCCGCGCCGGGCGGCGTCGACGTGTTCGTCGACAATGTCGGCGGCGAGCAACTGGCCGCGGCGATGGGGGCGCTGCGCACGTTCGGGCGCATCGTGCGCGTCGGCACGATCAGCCAGTACAACACCCCCGACGCACCGGCGCCCCGCTTCAACTACGCGGACATCGTGGAGAAGAGCCTCCGCATGGAAGGCTTCCTGGTCAGCAACTACCTTGACCTGCAGGAGGAGTTGTACGACTTCGCCGTACCGCATCTGCAGAGCGGACGACTCGCACTGGACGAGACGGTGGTCGACGGATTCGAGGGCATCGTTCACGCTTTTCTCGGCATGCTGCGCGGCGAGAACACCGGCAAGATCATCGTGCGCGACCGCACGCGATCCCGTCCGTGAACCGACACTCGGACTCGGGTGTCACGAGGGCCCCGAGGCAGGGTCGAGCCCCCTGCCGCAATTCCTTCCGCGACCACGTGCCCGGGCAGGCGATCGGGCCGGCAGCTGGGGGTGCCATGCTCAACGGACCTCCGACACCGACGCGTTCACGGGGTGGCGGCCTTGCGTTCGTCCTCCGTCAGCGGTGGGGCTACCAGGGAAGGCCTCTTCCGGCCGAGATAGACCAGGGCGAGCATGTCGGGCATGAGCAGTCGGGCAGGCGGACTCTCCATGCTCATCACGTCCAGGAGTATGCGCAGGGCATAGGGGTTGCGGGAGCCGGCGTCGACGGCCTTGTCGACGAACGCAGCGAGGGCCTTCTCGAGGCGGGTGGGAGGCTGGTCACTGGCACCCGGGTAGAACACGTCCTGGCCGACGGCCAGGCTCCAGGCGTTCTCGACCGGGCGTGCCGCAGCCCTCTGGATGCGCCGGGCTGTACCGGGTGCGTGGACGTCGTGCCGCTGCAGGATGTGGCGCAGGGCGATGACGCTCTGCGCCGCGGCGCTCAGCCCGTGGCCGTAGACGGGGTTGTAGCCGGCCAGGGCGTCGCCGAGCACGGCGAAGCCGTCCGGCCAGCGGACGGCTTTCTCGTAGTAGCGCCGCTTATTGGCTGTGCTGTGTGTGGTGACGACGTCGGTTTCCGGTTCGGCGCCCGCGAGCAGCTCTCCGATGACGGGGTGAGGCAGGCTGAGGGCGAAGGAGAGGAACGCGTCGTTGTCGCTGCTGGGCTGCCCGCCGCGGGTTCCGGAGAGCGTCACGAGCCATCGGCCGCCTTCGACGGGGGTGATGATGCCACCCCGGCCGGGAACTCGGCGGGGATCGGCCTGGACATTGACGATGGGGAAGCCTTCCGCCGTGCTGCCGGGTGCGCGGTATATCCGGCTGGCGTAGCCGATGCCGGCGTCGACGGTGCGCTCGCGGATCGGCGGAAGCCCGAGATCCTGTAGCCAGGCGGGGGCACGGCTGGCGCGGCCGCTGGCGTCGATCACCATGTCGGCCGGGATGGATTGTTCGGATCGATCCGCGCGGATCCTGACACCGGTCACGCGGTCCCCGTCACCCTGCAGGGCAAGCAGTTCGGACCGCTGCAGGAGGGTGATGCGCTCGTCCTGCAGAACCTTGTCGCGGATCACGGCGTCGAGGAGGTCGCGGCTGCACAGAAGGCTGGTGTGGCGGGCGTGGTTGAACCTGCGGAACCATTGGCCGGACGGGGCCTTGGACACCAAGTCGGTCATGATGCGCGGTGTGTGGGCACCGCGGGCGACAAGCTGCTCGATGATGCCGGGCAAGAGGTCGTCGAGGGCCTTCACGCCGCCGGACCACAGCACATGAGCGTGCCGAGCCTGCGGCAGTCCCTTGCGGGGTTGTGCGCCCTCGGGCAGCACATCGCGCTCGATGATCCGAACGTCCGCGAAGTCGGCGAGCACGGTCGCGGCCAGCATGCCCGTCATCCCCCCTCCGATGACCACCGCGGTGCGGCGGGAGGCAGTTCCGGCAGACGACGACATGAGGTGCACTCTTTTCTTTCGCAGGGAGGGAACAGAGGTCGGACGTCGCCCAGCAGTACAGTGCTGCGCATCACCGGCGACCGGGTCGCTCGAAGTGGCTGACTGGTCGGCAGGCAGCCGGCCCACCGCCTGGGGCGGGACGCCGGGAGCGGCGCAGCCGGGCCGCTGCTCACGTCGCCCACCTTGTCGGCCTTCCCCCTCCAGCGAGCCGTGCGGCCGTCTTTGTCCCAGGTCGTATGCGCCGGGACGTCGATACGGCGCCCTATTCTTCAGTGAGAGATGCGGAGTTGACCACCGCCCGTTGCCTGTCCGTCCGCCGAGGGCGGGTCAGGGGTCGTGCCGGGTGAACCGCAGGCGGCCGCGAACAACACGCCGGGCGACGCCGGTGAGCATGTCCGCCAGGCCTCCCCGATCACTACCGCACGGCCCGTGCTGCGCCCCTTCGCGTCACTCCTGACGCGTGGCCTGGGCGGTGGCCTGCCGCCGTGCCTCGGTCACGATGGGCGAGGACGACAGCTCCCGCGAGAGAAGCACCATCAGTTGCGGTTTCGAGAGGGACTGCAGCGTCCCCACTCGCACCGGTAACCCGGCGTCGCCCGGGTGGGAAACCTGGACGCGGGCCGCGGCCAGCATCGCTGCCTCGGCCACCAGCGCGGCCTGATGGGCGACATGCTGGGGCGCACCGTCGCCCGCGGGCGCCGTCGGCATGCGCGGCGCGCCTCGGAAGGACTGGGTGACCGCACCGGCTGTCGCCCGCAGAAGCGTTCGCACTCCGGAAGGACCATCGGCCGCGAGTGATGCCAATGCCTCGGCGTACGCGGTCGTCCGTACCTCGTCGTCAAGATAGGGCGAGCAGGCCAGGACACCGTCCCAGATCGCCATCTCCTGTCGTGCCAGGCGGACGACGGGCGGATCCCACCAGCGGATGGCGCCCTCCGCCGGTGCACGCAGCGTCTGCATCTCCGCCCACAGGGGCTTCATGAGCCGGTACCGCCTCCAGGCACGGAGATTGTCGACCACCGGCGGCCCCACCCTCGGCACGGCGAAACCGCAGGCACAGGTGATGCCGGCCAGCATGACCAGCGGAGGGGATACGTCGGTGGAGAGGAAATCCCAATTGACGCCCTCCCAGCGGGCCGCCATGGCCGTGTACTTGGCGACCTGGTAGCTCGCGTCGAACGTGAGGCCGACGACGAGCAGGACCAAGCCGACGCGGGTGACGCCATGCACCTCGCGGATCCAGCTCACGCTCATGACGCCGAGGGCGACGGTGGCGGCTGTGTGCGCGACCATGTACAACACGATCATCTCGCGCATGCAGGGCGTGTTCGCGTAGTAGGTGTCGAGGTCCTGGGCCCGTTCCACGGGCACGTCGGCCGACGCGAACAAGACCCAGATCCCGGCGATCACCAGCCCGTACACGGCCAGTACGAGCCGGGCGGCGTGCCGGCGGGTATCGGGTGGCCCGCCCTTCCATCCGATCATCAGCGTGAGGTAGCTCGCACTGAGCGCGGTCATGCCCGTGTAGACCAGCGGGGCGCTGAAGTTCGCGACGCCGGTCGCGTCGTTGACGAGCCGGATCGTGGGCGGGGCGGACAGGATGCACACGGAGGAGCCGACCAGAAGGATCGCGCTGCTCGATGCGATGAGGGAATCCCGCCGGACTCCCGTGCCTGTCGGCAGCTTCAGTCCCGCGACGAGCAGGAGGAGAACGCCTGGAACGTAGAAGACGACGCCACTGTCCATTAGCTCGCCCCTCCTTCGTGGCAGCCGGCCAGGATCGGCCCTCCGAACGGCGGGCGGCCAGGAGGGAGGGGGTGACTGAGTGACCCGACGTGGAAGATGGAGGACTCACTTCCTGAGGCCTTCGTCAACCACGGCCGCGGCACGCGCTGTCGCGACGATGGGCGACGTGCGCAACGCGTGCGCCACATCCACCAAGGTGGCGCGCGCCGCGAGGCCGGCGGAGTGGTCGGATACATCGGAGGTGGCGGAAACGCCGTTGGACCGGGCGCGGACAGCAGCGGCGATCATGGCCGCGAGGCCGATGCGTGAAGCATCCACGGTCCCGTGGCCCGCGGCCCGGGCCGCCTCTTGCGCACGCGAGCGAACCCGGTCATCGAGATGCGGGCGGACGAGGTTCAGCCCGTCCTGGATGCCGGCCTCACGCTGGGTGAGCCGCACGGCGTACGACGAATACCAGGGGATCGGGGCGGCGAGCGAGCTACGAGGGGAGGCACTGCTGAGTTCATGCCACAGGGGACCGAGCCGCCACCAGGTCACGCCGGCGCGCCAGAGCCCGATCGCCCGCGGGCCCAGGAGGGGCACCAGGAATCCGACGGTAGCGACCGTGGCGGCCAACCCCACGAGGCCCGGCGCCAGGATGGTGCTCAGGACATCCCAGTTGTTGTCCGTCCAGCGCGCCGCCACCGCGATGAGCTTCAAGGTGCTGAACGACAGGTTCAACAGCCACGCTGCAACGAGGAGCCACAGGCCGGCTCGCAGCCATCCGCGGACCTGTAGAGCCCAGCGCCAGCACAGCGCCGTGGTTGCCACCGCGGCGATCATGTGGCCGAGCAGGTACAGCGCGATCATCTGCCCGATCCAAGGCGTGGTCGCGTAATAGGTGTCAAGGTCCGTACGCCGCTCGAAGGGGGCATCTCCCATGATGAAGAGAACGACGAGCAACGTGATCAGGACGGTGTAGCCGATCTGCCAGCGCCGGGCCAGACGCCGCACATGGCCGGCTGAGCCTCCACGCCAGTGAAGAATCAACACCAGGCAGGAGGCGCTGTAGGCGCTGACGATGGCGTAGTCGAGGGGAGCGGCGAGATTCGGGATCCCGCTGGCGTGGTTCACGGCGGCAACGGTGGGCGGGGCGGCGAAAATGAATCCGGCGCCGCCCAGGAAGATCACCCAGCAGACCGACCGGACCAGTGGGTCACGCCAGGTGCGCACCAGATCGGGCAGCTTCGCGACGAGGCCGGCCCACAGAGCGAGCGCGGGTATGTAGTAGGGCGAGGCGTTCACAGTTCAGACCTTGGGCCGCCGGTGTCCCAGTGCGGCCCCGACATGGGCCGATCTGGACCAGGTGCGTCTGCCGCGCCGGTGAGGGCGAGCCCCGGCACTCCGCGGCTCACACAGTTGATCAGACCGCTCATCGTCGAGGCCCGCGGTAGTTGAGGGCGGCACCGATGCGGCCGGCGAGGTCGTCGGTGCCGTCGGTCCCGGACGCGCCCACGGAGTGGTCGGACGCCTCGAGCAGCGCCCGGAGACGTCGCCCGAGCAGCATGCCGAACAGGTCGGCCTCCTGCTCGGTCCGCAGGCTGAAGTCCGTTCGGGCAGCGGTCGGTCGGGAGTCGTGGGAAGCGCCCAGCCGGTGCGGTGGTGCCGCGTCCCCCTGGCTCATGTGCCACACCTCGTGACCGAGGATCACGATCTGGTGCCACAGGGCGGCACGCTCCTCGATGATGACGTCGTCATAGGTGTCGCGCTCGAGCCAGAGCCCGGTCGCGGTGTTCGGGGGAAAGGCGGCCTTGTGGACGACGACCTCGCGTCCCCGCCACTCGTTGACCGACGTGACGAGCGCGGCGAACAATTCCTCGGGGTCCGCGGGAAGCTTCACCCGGATCGGATCGATGAGCGCGTCGGCAAGCCTGCGCATCTCCTTGTTCCTACGCACCATTCTCCCCGTGGTCTCTTCCGGTTCCGGGCGGCACGAAGGTCTGCCCCGAGGGCCTGAGGATGTTGCCCGGTCGATCGTGGTCGCCGTACTCCCCGACGAGCGCCACCTCGGCGGCCCTTGTCGCCCGCGTACGACGACCGCTGGGGGACGCGTGAAGCACCCGGCAACCGGTGCGAGACGCGTGGAAGGTGCGTGGCGGACGGACGCGGGATTCCATCAAGGGGGCCGAGGGCGGCGGCAGGCCGGCTCGCCGTCGGGCGCAACATCGATGGGGGCCGCTCACGGCTGGCTCCCGCTCGCCGTTCGGCGAGTTGGGCGTGAGGTTCCGCTGCCACCGAGCCTTCTCCAGGGCGCTTGCAGTGATGAGGAGTTGAGGTCTACGGAGCCTATCCGGCCTCGCCCGGGATGTTAAGTTTTCCGCATCTCCCGGAGGGCGCGGGTGTGAGTGGCCGCTGTCCTGAGCCGGCCAAGTCCCTTTGACCAGGCACTGTTGGGCCGCGTGAGCGCGAACAACTTGGCCGGATAAGGGATATGACTGGCTGATAGATGTCCCCATGGACGAGGCTGCCGCTGTCGGCACCACCGGACCCCTGGGCGTCAGGGCTGTCGGCGGGACGAGCCCTGGTCCGACGGGGCGGCGTGCGGTGGCGACGGGGGTGCGGTCATGTCGAGCAGGAGCAGCGCGTCGTGGTCGGGGGTGCCCGGTTCGGCGGTGTAGACGCCGAGGCGCTGGCCGGGGGTGCCTTCCAGGTGCATGGACTGGGGGACGAGGCTGATCGTGCCGACGTGAGGATGGTGGAACGTCTTGTGCACAGGCTTGCGGCCGGTCACCTCGTAGCGCTCCCAGAGTTTCGCGAAGTCGGGACTCTTGAGCAGGAGTTCACCGACGAGGTTGGTCAGGTCGGGGGCGTCGGGCGCGGTGCCGGCCATGGCGCGCAGCCGGGCGACGCAGGAACGGACCTGGTTGTCCCAGTCGGGGAAGAGCTCGTGGGCGGTCGGGTGGAGGAAGAGGTACCGCGCGAGGTTGCGCTGCTTGGCGGGCCAGTCGTCGAGGCCCGCGTACAGCGCGAGTCCGCCTGGGTTCCAGGCGAGGACGTCCATGCTGCGGCTGACGATGTAGGCGGGGTTGGGCCGCATGGCCTGGAGCAGCAGTTTCAGGTGCGGGCGCACGGTACGGCTCGGTGGGGGCGGCGGCTCGGGGGCGTACCGCGCGGCGCGGGCGGCCAGCTCCCGCAGGTGCTGGTGCTCCTGGTCGTCGAGCTGAAGGGCGCGGGCGAGCGAGTCGAGGACGGCGGGGCTGGGCCGGGTCTCCTTGCCGCGCTCCAGCCGTACGTAGTAATCGATGCTGATCCCGGAAAGTGTCGCGAGCTCCTCCCTGCGCAGCCCCGGAGTGCGGCGCAGCCCGGTGCCGACCGTGAGGCCGACCTGCTCCGGGGTGGTCTGTGTGCGCCGGGCCCGCAGGAACCGGCCCAGCTCCGCGCCCTCGCCTCCGCCGCTGCTGGTGGGAGTGTGCTCAGGTGCCATGGCTTCAGTGTCACACCGCACCGACCTGCTCGGCAGCGTGGCGAGGGGCCCTGCCACTACCCCCGAAGAGCTCGGCCTGCCACCCGGTCGGAAAGTGCGCGAGGGTGGACGCACGACGCCCCGCGGGGTCCGTGAGCACGGCCGCAGTGCGGGCCGGAAGCCGGATCAGGGCCCAGGAGTCGCCCACGGCGGGCGTGGGCCGGGCGACGGGGCCACAGTGAAACCGCCGGAAGGCGAGGAACCGGAGAGAGTGAATGCGCTACATCAAGCTGCGTGACCTGGAGGTCTCCCGGATCGGTCTCGGCGCGCGATGGGGATGTCCCACGGCTACACCGGCTCCGGGACCGACGAGGCGCAGTCCATCCGCACGCTGCACCGGGCCCTGGAACTGGGGGTGAACCAAGCGGGTCCACCGGGTCGAGGAGAACACCGCCGCCGACGGCATCCGGCTGACCGACGAGCAGCTCACGAGGCTCGGCAGTCTGCCCCCGGCCGCCGGCGAGACCCACGACGAGGCCGGGCGCCAGATGCTCGAACGCTGACCGGGCCGC
Source organism: Streptomyces sp. NPDC060027 (assembly GCF_042737005.1). Taxonomy (NCBI): domain Bacteria; kingdom Bacillati; phylum Actinomycetota; class Actinomycetes; order Kitasatosporales; family Streptomycetaceae; genus Streptomyces; species Streptomyces sp. NPDC060027. Next base: position 26,995 of record NZ_JBHWVI010000018.1, on the reverse strand, counting down.
CCGGCTCGACCGCAGACCGCCCGGCTCCCCTCGAACCACCCCCCACGCACCTGAACAGCAAGGAAAGATCTCCATGCAGACCGTCACGCTGAACAACGGCGTAGATATGCCCGTCCTCGGCTTCGGCGTCTACCAGATTCCGCCGGAGCAGACCGAGCGGGCCGTCACCGAAGCCCTCGCCGCCGGCTACCGCCTGCTCGACACGGCCGCCGCCTACGGCAACGAGGAGGCCGTCGGCCGTGCCATCAAGGGAAGCGGCATCGCCCGCGAGGACCTGTTCGTCACCACCAAACTGTGGGTCCAGGACGCACCCGCGGAGGAGAACACCCGGCGCGCCTTCGACGACTCCCTTCGCAAGCTCGGCCTGGACCACCTCGACCTGTATCTGATGCACCAGCCGTACGGCGATGTCTACGGCCAGTGGCGCGCCATGGAGACCCTCAACCGTGAGGGCCGTGCCAAGGCGATCGGCGTCGCCAACTTCTACCCCGACCGCCTCGTCGATCTGATCGCCAACAACGAGGTCACGCCCGCCGTCAACCAGATCGAGACCCACCCGTTCTTCCAGCGGGTCGCCGACCAGGACCTCATGCGGGAGCACGGCGTCCAGATCCAGTCCTGGGGCGGCTTCGCCGAGGGCAAGAACGACCTGTTCACCAACCCCCTGTTGAGCGAGATCGGTGAGAAGCACGGCAAGTCCGTGGCGCAGGTCGTGCTCCGCTGGCTGACCCAGCGCGACGTCGTGGCGATCCCCAAGTCCGTCCGCGCCGAGCGCATGGCGGAGAACATCGACATCTTCGACTTCGAACTCACCGACGAACAGATGACCGCCATCGCCGGCCTGGACACCGGGGAGACCCTGTTCTTCGACCACCACGACCCGAAGATGGTCGCCTGGCTGGCCGAACGACGCCTGGACGCCTGAACCACCCGGAGCGCGGGGCGCGGCGGACGCGGATGTCCCGGCGCGAGGACAGAGAGACATCCGCTCGCGAGGCAGGTCGTGCAGGCGCCGTCACTCGGTGTCGCCCGTCCGCCCCGCCAGCCGGGCGCGCAGCCGGGTCAGGCGGTCGATCTCGGCGTCGAGGACGGCCAGCCTGCGGTGCACGACCCCGGCACCGGGCCCGTCCGCGTCACCCGCGCACCGCTGACGCGGTTCGTCGACGAGGAGTCGGATGCGGTCGCCCAGGCCGCACAGGTCTTCCACCGTGAGCCCGAGAGCGAGCAGCTCCCGGATGACCTTGACCCGGGCCACCTCGGCCGGACCGTACTCGCGCTGCCCGGCCGCCGTGCGCCGCGGCGGTGGCAGCAGACCGCGCTCCTCGTAGAACCGCAGTGCCCGTGGCGTCGTACCCGCCGCTGCCGCCGCATCCCCGATCCGCATCCCGCCGCCCGCCTCCACCCTGTGCCGCGCTGCCGACCGCCGCGAACCGGCGGTGCCTGGGCCCCGGCACCGCGGAGTCGTCCCGCGGTCACCCCGGCAGGAGTTCCACGACGACGGTTCCGATGTGCCGCCCCTCGAACAGTTCCTGCAACGCCCGGGGCGCTCGATCGATGCCCGGGATCCGTACGTACGGGAAGACGATGCTGCCGGAGCGCAACCAGTCGCCGAACTGTTTGTTCCACTCCTCAGCCGCTTCGCCGAGATCCGCACTGCTGAATCCGCGCAACGTGACCCCCAGCGTGATGACGCGGAAGGTGTCGATCTCCGCCGGTGCCTGGGCGCCGTCGTCACCCGGATCAGACGACAGTTGCCCGGAGAGCGCGCCGACCAGCGCGAACCGCGCGCCGCGGCGCGCCGCACCCACGGCGGCGGTCAACTGCTCGCCGCCGACCGTGTCCAGCAGTACGTCGATGCCGTCCGGCGCCGCTGCGGCCAGTTGCTCGGCGAACGGAGCCGCGCCCGTCACCACCACCTCGTCATAGCCGAGATCGGCCCGGAGGCGTTCAGCCTTGTGGGCCGAGCGGGTGCTGCCGATGACCCGCGCGGCGCCCAGCAGCCGGGCCACCTGCCCGGCCAGGCTTCCCACGGCTCCCGCGGCTCCGGTGACGAGGACCGTGTCGCCGGGGCGGAGCGCGGCGAGCCGGGTCAGCGCCGCGTAGGCGGCCGCCCCCGACGACAGATACGCCACGGGATCGGGCAGCGCGTCGCCCAGCGGCGCGCATTCGGCCTCGGGCAGCAGAGCGTGTTCGCGCCAGCCGAGCAGGTGCGTCACCTCGTCTCCGGGGCGCAGCCCGCAGCCGGGGCCGACCGCGACGACCTCGCCGACGGCGGGGCCGAACAGGGCGTCGCCGACGTGGACGGGCGGCAGGGGCACGCCCTCGGGTGCGCGCCCGATGAGGGTGCGCAGCCCTGGGAAGACGAGGAAGTACCGGTTACGGACGATGACTTGGCCCGGTCCGGGCGAGGGAAGCGGCGTTTCCACGAGGGCGAAGTGGTCGGGGCGGGGGAGGTGTTCGGGCGCGTGGACGAGCCGGATCTCCCGGGTCGTGGGTGGTGGTTCGGCGGTCATCGAGCGACTCCAGGTGTCGGGTGAGAGGGCGACGGGCGCCGGTACGGGCCACGGCCGCGCCCGCCGGGCCACGGCCGGTCCGGCTGTGACTGTCGGGCCGTACCGGCTCTGTCGGCCGTACGGGTTCTGTCGGCCGTACCGGACCCGTCGGCCGTACCGGTCGACGCACGCTAATCCCTGACGCGCACGTCAAAGGCAAGGCGGCCTAGGGGGACCGTTGCCCGGACGGCTCCGGCTCCCGAGCCGTGGCACTGTGGAAGGGAGCCGGCAGACACGCCGACGCACTGTGGAAGGGGGCCGGCGGACACGCCGCCGAGTCCCCGCGGGTGTTCGGCCGCCCCTCACGGCCGCCCGTCGGCGCGAGATGCGCGGCCACCTCGCCGAAGTCCCCGTGTGAGCGAGCCGAAGGAGAGCCGGTCATGACCAGATTCCCCACCGAGCGAGCCGTCCGGACAACCCCGGAGGGCCTCCTGTGGGAGCCCAGCGAACGCTGGGTGCGCGGCCGCACGGGTGATGTCACCGTCGTCGACAGCAGGCACCCCGTGCTCGTGTGGGAGCCGGCGGTACCGGTGCCGCTGTATGCCTTCCCGCGCGAGGAGGTCCGCGCGGACCTCCTCCGCCCCGCGAAGAACCCGCCGACGGGCACGCACACCGGGTCACGGATCTTCTACGACCTCGCGCTCGACGGTGAGCTGCTGGAGAACGCGGCGTGGACGTTCCCCGCCGCCGACCTGGCCGGTCACATCGCCTTCGAATGGTTCCGCCGCGTCGGCCGGGGACTGGACCACTGGTACGAGGAGGAGGAAGAGATCTTCATCCACCCCCGCGACCCGCACAAACGGGTGGACGCCGTCCCCAGCAGCCGCCACGTCCGGGTCGAGATCGACGGCACACTCGTCGCCGACACCCACCGCCCGGTCCTGCTCTTCGAGACGGGCCTGCCGACGCGGTTCTACCTTCCGCGCGAGGACGTCCGTCTGGAGCTCCTCGTGCCCACGGACCACAGCACCGGCTGTCCCTACAAGGGCACGGCCGAGTACTGGTCGTGGCGAGGTGAGGCCGACGTCCCGCCGAACATCGTCTGGAGCTACCAGGAGCCCCTGCCCGCGGTGGGCGCGGTCAAGAACCTCCTGGCCTTCTACAACGAGGCCGTCGACATCACCGTGGACGGCGAAGGCCTGGAGCGTCCCGTCACTCCCTTCACCAAAGGGCTTGCGGAGCAGACGCCGAAATGACGGCACCCGTGGTGCTGGGCCGGCACGCGCACGAGGAAGCCGCCCCCCCAAGTCTCCCTGGTGAACGGGTAGTTCGACCGCAGGAGAGCAGGCCGCCGACGACCATGGCCCTGGGGCACCGGCAGGTCCGTGGGAGAGAGCCTGTTGTGAGACGCGGCGCGGTGGTGCGGCAGGACCGGAGCCCGGGGATGACGGAAGGCCGACGCGCGAGACGTCCTGGGGAGGCATAATCCGGGCGTGATCCTCTCCGCGCGACAGCTCGCCCTGGCCACGCTGGACCGACAACTCCTGCTCGAACGCAGGCGCCTCGACGTGGCGGAGGCGGTCCGCCAAGTCTGCGCTCTGCAGACGCAGTCACCCGCGTCGCCGTACCTGGCACTGTGGAACCGCGTGCGGGACTTCGTGCCCGAGGATCTCGACGCGGCGTTCACGGATCGCCGGATCGTGAAGGCGACCCTCATGCGGATCACCCTGCACGCCGTGCACGCCGACGACTACGCGCCCTACCACGCCGCCATGCGGAGCACTCTGCGGGCGTCGCGGCTGTACGACCGGCGCTTCACCTCGACCGAGCTGACCGATGCCGACGCCGACGCGCTGCTCCCGCAGCTTGCCGAGTTCCTGGCGCGACCCCGCACCGGCGTCGAGGTGGAGGAGGAGGTCACCGCTCGCTTCGGCGAGCACGCGCGCCGCGTGTGGTGGGCGCTGCGGACCTATGCGCCGATTCAGCATGTGCCGACCGGCGGCGCGTGGTCCTTCACCTTGCCGAATACCTACCTCGCGAGCCCCGCGGCCCCGGGGTCCGGGCCACCGGACGCGGCAGCGGGGGTCCAGCGGCTGCTGCTCGCCCACCTCCGGGCGTTCGGACCCGCGTCGGCCCAGGACTTCGCCCGGTTCACCCTGCTGGGGCGCAAGGTGATCACTCAGGCGCTGCACGAACTCGGAGACCAAGTGGTGCGGGTGACAGGCCCGGACCGTGCCGTCCTGTTCGACCTGGCAGGCGCCACGGTGCCCGCCGAGGACACCCACGCGCCGCCGAGGCTGCTGCCGATGTGGGACAGCACGCTGCTGGCCCACGCCGTCCCCGGGCGGGTCATGCCCCAGGCGTACCGGCCGCTGGTCGTCCGGCGCAATGGAGACATGCTGCCCACCCTGCTCGTCGACGGGCAGGTCGCCGGAGTGTGGCGCGCGGCCGACGGCGGGCTGGAGCTGACCGCCTTCCGCGAACTCGGCAAGGCCGCTTGGCAAGGTCTGACCGAGGAGGCGGAGAAGCTGGCGACGCTGCTCGCGGACCGGGATCCAGCCGTCTACCGGCGCTACGGACATTGGTGGGACAAGGGATTCGCCGGTGTCGAGAGCACGACGGTCAAGTTCTGACCGCGCGCTCCCGGCTCTGATCATCAGTCACGAGGCAACCTTCAGGCTCCTGTTGATCAAAATGCATGCCGTACCCGCGCCCGCATGGCCAAGACAGTTTTGCTCCGTGCGAAGATCGTGGCGTGAGTGACCTACGATTCCGCGTCGCTACTGATGACGACCTTCCTGCCATCGTTCGCCTGCGTGACGACGCTGCTCGTTGGATGCTCGCTCAGGGCATCACGGACCAGTGGCAGCCTGGCGAGCTGGACACGGGCCATTTCCGCCGAGTCATGACGAGCGGAGAGGTCTGGCTCGCGGAAGCCGCCGGCCGCCTGGCCGGGGCCTGGGAGTTGTGGTGGACGGACGAGGACGCCTGGGGACCGCAACCGCCAGTGGCCGGCTATATCCACCGCTTGATGGTGGACCGAAGCAGCGCCCCGCCGGGGACGGGGCGGCTGCTCCTTCAGGCCGCCGAGCGCCGTGTGACCGCGGCGGGGCGGGACGTGGTGCGCCTGGACTGCCTGGCCGGTAACACGCGCCTGAACGCGTACTACTTGAACGCCGGCTACCAGGTCGTCGGCCACAAGGCGGGCAAACCGCAGCCCGGCGGTGCGCCCAAGTCGTTCACTCTTCTCGAAAAGGTGGTGCCGGTTCACGGCGAGCAGGCATCGCCCGATCCTGTGGTACCGATCGAAGGCCGCCGGAAGGCCACTATTCGCTGAGCAGGGACGGCAGTTCGCCCATGTCGTGGAAGACGACGGTCCCGGGACCTTCAAGCTGTTCGACCGGGGTGAGTCCGCCGGCGTAGCCGAAGGCACGCATGCCCGCAGCGCGGGCGGCCTGGATGCCGGGCCCGCTGTCCTCGACCACCGCACAGGCTGCCGGATCAACGCCCATTCGCTGGGCAGCATGCAGGAACAGGTCCGGGGCGGGCTTGCCACGGGCGACGTCGGTGGCGCTGAAGATCCGGCCCGCAAGATGTCAGGGCAGCGCGGGTCAGGGTGCCTCAGCGCCTCAGGTGCCCCAGCACCGACCGCACCGCGCGTTCCACCGCGCGGCTCGCCTGCTCGGTGTGCTCGGTCGTCTCGAAGCCGTGGTGGCCGAGCGGTACGTCGATCACCTCGACATCGGCGTCGCACTCCTTGGCGGCGGCCAGGAACTCCTCGACCGTCACCGCGATCTCCGCACGCTCCAGTTCCACCCGGGTCACCACGATCGGCAAGCGCCCGGCGGTTCGCACCGCGTCCGCCGGCCGGAACCGGGAATCGACCCGCCCCCAGTTCGGCAGCGGTGCGAGGACCGGATAGGTCGCCGCCACACACCGCAGCCACGGCGGGGGCGCCGCGAGCCAGTCCGCCGACAGCAGCCCGCCCGCGGAGAAGTACCAGAGCGCCACACGGCTTTCGTCGACGCGTGGATCGGCCCGTACGAGGTGGACCGCTTCGGCCAGGTCATCGGCGGCCCGTCCGTAGTCGGCGAGATCGTGCAGCCGGTGGTCCAGGGTCACGCCGACTGCTCCCATGCTCGCCACATAGCGGCCGTAGCCGACGAAGGCCGGCCAGTCCCTCGGTGTCGGCCGCACGTCGGGGTGGACCGGGCCGCCGTGGACGAACACCACCGCGGGCCACGGAGAGCCGTCCTCGGCCGGGGCGTCGGGAAGGTGGAGATCGACCCGTCCGACCCGCTCGCGAGGTCGCTCCGGTACGTCCATCAGGAACGGGCGAAGGTGTGCCGGCTGCTCGCTCACGGTCACCGACACCCGGTGCCCTTCTCCCGCGGCGGCCCGGAGCAGTACCTCGGCCACTTCGTCGGCGCGGGAGAGCATCGGCCAGTGCCCGGTGTGGAGTTCGAAGAAGCTGACCCGGGGGTCGGTGAGCACCTGGAAGCGGGGGTCTCCCAGGCCCACCAGGCCCTCGACCATGGCGATGCTCGAACCGTTGGCGGTGCAGAGGACGCCGGTCGCCGGCAGCTCGGAGACAGCGCCCGAAAGCCGGAGCGGCTGAGTCAGCGTGCCCACCGGCTGCGGGACGGCGTTCTCGGCCAGTCGCGCCAGCACGGTCGGTGGGAGCCCTTCGACACTGCCCCAGCGGTGCCACTCGTCGCGAGAGGGCGGCGGGATGCGCCCCTCGTCCTCGGCAGCGTCGGCCCGGTTCAACAGCCTTTCACGGAGCGCCTGTTCGGGTACCAAGGTCAGGGCCTGGTCGCCGTTCCGGGGCATGCCCGCGTCCAAGTGGACGATCCGCGCGATCCGCTCCGGACGCCGGTCGGCGGCGCCGAGCACCGGGTAGATGCCGTAGCAGTGACCCACCATGACCACCTCCGCCGCGTCCACCTGGTCGATCACACGCAGCAGATCGTGGACATGCGTCTCCAGGTCCGTGTCGGGTCCCGCCGCGCGCGCCTGCTCACCCATGCCGGTGAGCGTCACCGGATACACCTCCGCCCCCGCCCCGCGGAGCCGGTCGGCCACTTCCTGCCAGACCCAGCCGCCGGTGTGGACGCCCGCCACCAGGATGAATGCCGTCATCACTCACTGCCTCCTTGCACACTGTGGTCCCCGCGGAGCCGGCCGTACCGTCGCTCCGCGCTCGCCGGTACGGTAGGAACTCCCCCTGAGGGAGGTTCAAGTCGTGCCGCCTGACAGCATGTGGAGCATCGGAGAGCTCGCCGAGCGCGCGGGCGTCACCGTCAAGACCGTCCGCTTCTACTCGGACCGCGGTCTGCTGCCCGAAGGCGCCCGCAGTTCCGGTGGCCACCGCCGCTACGGCCCCGACGCGCTCGACCGGCTGCACCTGATCCGCTCCCTGCGCACCCTCGACCTGCCGGTTCCCGAAGTGGGCCGGATCCTGGACGAGAAGGACACGCTGGAGGACGTCGTCGCGGGGAAGCTGCGGCAGATCGGCTCGCGGCTGGCTGCGCTGCGCTGGCAGGAGGCCGCCCTCCAACTCCTCCAGGAATGCGCCCCCGAGGAACGCGCCGAGCGACTGCGGCTGATCGGTGCCGTGGCCGTCCCGCCCAGCACGGCACCCCTCGCACGCTTCTGGCGGCGCTGGCTGCCGCCGCGGCTCCCGGCCCGGCTGGTCTCCGCCATCGTCGATCAGGCAGTTCCGCAGCTCCCCGAGGGCCCGACTCCGGCCCAGGTGCTGGCCTTCACCCGGCTGTACGCCTTCGTCACCGCGCCCTGCCCCGGCACCGGTCAGGGCCAGCCCGCGGCACACGGGCCAGACGGGGGCCGCCCGGCCGTGCTCTACGACGGTCTCGGCGAGGCATACGGGCTGGCCGCGCGCCAGGTGCGAGCGGAGCGGTCACCCCACGAGGGCGAGGCACTCGACTGTTTCGTCTCCGCCTACGCGCGCTCGCGCGGGACGCGGGACACACCTGTCTTCCGGCGCCGGCTGAGCGGGCTGCTGGCCGCGGACCCCCGTATCGACCGCTACTGGGATCTCACCGCCGAACTCACCGGCCCGTCGGAACCGACCCCCGGCGCCACCCATGACTGGCTCTGTGCGGCGCTGGACGAACAGATCGCCCACACGGCGGGCTGAACCGGGCGGCACGGCGGGTGGCGGCCCCACAAGCCGTCGCCTCCGCCGTCAGGGACCCGCGGATGAAACGGATGCCCCGAGCACCGTCCGGCCGGTGACGACCCATCAGCGAACGGGCCGGCGCTGTCGGCTCCCTCGGGGCCGGCCACTACCGGGGCGGCGGCCCGACGCACCGATGTGCGGCCGTGCGAACGCTCGCGCCGCTTCCGTGCAAGTACGGGATGAGACCGCCACCCGGTGGACTCGGACAGGAGATTCCATGGACCCGGACGAGGATCTGCTGGTTCGCGCCGCACGCGAACCGGCGGCATTCGAGCCCCTGGTCGATCGGCATTCCGTCGCCCTGCACGGCTATCTCGTACGCCGTGCGCCGACAGCCGCCGACGACCTTCTCTCCGAGGTATGGCTGCAGGCCTACGCCACCCGCCACACCTACGACGTCGCGCGCGGCTCGGCCAGAGGCTGGCTGTTCGGCGTCGCCAGGAACGTACTGGCCCGGCACTGGCAGACCGTGTCCCGGGCGACCGGCGCTCCGCAGCCGTCGTCGGAGGCCTCGGAGGGTGACCCGTGGCAGGCGGTCGACCAGCGACTGGACGCCGCCGCGATGGGGCCCGAACTGCGCAGCGGGCTCGCCCGGCTTCCCGAGTCGGAGCGCGAGTTGCTCCTGCTCGTGGCCTGGGAGCAGTTGACGCCGACCGAGGCGGCGGCCGTCGTCGGCATCCCCGCCGGCACCGCCCGCTCCCGTCTGCACCGGGCCCGCACCCGACTGCGCGTCGGACTGTCCGGGACCACGCTCACGAACCTGACGGGAGACTTCGCATGACGCACAAGGACCAGGACACCCACGTACTCGACTTCCCCGGCGCCACGGCCCTCAAGGACGCCGGCCGGACCGGGCCGCCCGACCCCGCGGTGCTGGCGACGGCCCAGTCCCTCGTCCGCAGGGCGATCGCGGCGGACACCGAGCACGCCGTACCCACCACCACCTCAGCCACCGTCGTGGTGGCGCCCCGCTTCGGCAGGCGCCGACTCGTCGCCTGCGCCGCCGCGGTCGCGGCCGTCGCGGCGGGTGTGGCCGTCCTCCCGGTGGTCGGCGTCGGCAGCGACCCGGCGGCCAGTGCCTCGGCGGCCGACCTCTTCAACACCATGGCCGACCGCGCCGCTTCCGGGAGTCAGCGGAACGCCCCGTACTGGAAGACCACCGTGAAGTCCTGGGTGGAAGGCGACCGGACCCACACCGACGACACCTACCTGAGCCGGGACAAGCTCGTCATCAAGACCCAGAACGGCCGCACCATCACCAAGAAGGCTCCGCCGGGCGGCGTCACCTGGAGTGTCGGCGACCGGAAGGTGAGCTGGGACGGCCTCGACAAGCTCCCCACCCGGCCGGACGCACTGCGCCGTGTCCTGTCCGAGGGCGCCGAGGGACCCGCCGCCGCCGAGCGGACGGTCCGGCAGTCGGCTCAGCTTTTGACCGAGGCGCCCGCCTCTCCGCGACTGCGCGCCGCGCTCTTCCGCGTTCTGGCGGACACGCCCGGTGCCAAGGTGACGGAACGAGTGAAGGACGGAGCCGGCCGGATCGGCACCGAGATCTCCTGGAAGTGGTCCAAGAACTTCGCGCACAGCCCCCACGATCCGAACTGGATCGTGAGGCCGTCCGACGGGCAGATCCTGGAGTGCAACAGCGTGCGGGCCGACGACGCGGACCACATCACTGGCCGGGCCACGTTCCTGTACACCGGGCCGGCCGACAGCGTGCGCTGAGCCGTCGTCAGCGGGAACCGCGGAACCGGCCGTCCACGGTTCCCGCCTCGACGGGATCGCAGTCGCTCAGAACGCCCACCGCGTATGGGTGTAGACCCCGTCGTCGCGACCGAAGCCGTACCCCGTCGTCGGGGCCACCGCGAACACCATGGCATCGCCTTTCCGGAAGGCGTCCCCGATCCCGTGGAAGGTGCCCTCCGGGGATGTGATGTGCGGCCCGTACTTCGCCTCGTAGGCCGCGATCACCGCCTCCAGCACCGCCGGATCGGCCACCGGCTCCGCCTCGCCCTCGATCACGAGGTCGAGGCCTTCGGTGAGCGAGTTCCCTCCGGTGGTCAGCGCGCAGTGGCCGTCATGGGCGAGGTTCTTCGCCTTCTGCTCTCCTTTGCCGGTGGAGAAGTACAGCACCCCGTCGTGCCAGGCGGCGATCACCGGAGTGACGTGCAGGCGACCGTCGGGCCGCACCGTGGACACCCAGTAGATCTCGGCGGCCGCCAGCCGCCGCTGGGCCTGCGCCCACTCGGTCGCGGTGACGTCCGCGGCACCAGGGCGGGGGTTGAGCGCGGAACTGTAGCGGGCGTCGAGCTCGGTCGTGGGTCGCTGGGCGGGTTTGTGCGTCGGCATGGTGGATCTCCTTTTCTCTCTCCCCGATAACGACCGGTCGCCCGCGCCGAAATCATCGCCGTGCCTGATTGTTCGTCTGCGCGCCCGCCCGATCGGGGGCAGCGGACGCACGGGGCAGGGACAGCGGGATGTGCGGTGCGACCAGTCGTGCCTGTGCGACCAGTCGTGCCTGTGAGACGGTGGTGGCATGACCATCGCCGTGCGTCCGGCTTCGGTCTTCGAGGATGTCCGTACGCTGGTCGGCCCGAAGTCACCGACAGCCACCGTCTGCTGGTGCCTGAGCCACCGCATCCCCTCCAAGCTCAACAACGAACTGCGTGGTCCGGCTCGCGGCGAGTACGTCGCCGAGCTGTGCCGAAGGCAGCCTGCTCCAGGGGTGCTCGCCTACGACGGTGGCGAGCCGGTCGGCTGGGCCGCCGTGGCGCCACGCTCGGACACCCCCTTCGCCCGCAGTCGCAAGATCCCGGACATCGACGACCTCCCGGTGTGGTCGCTGTGGTGCGTCCGCGTACGCCCCGGCCACCGCGGGAAGGGGATCTCGCACGTCCTCATCGCGGGTGCGGTCGACTTCGCCCGGTCGCACGGCGCGCCGGCTGTCGAGGCGTACCCGCTCGACAACGGCGACGCGAAGGTGGACCTGACGATGGCGTACGCAGGGCTGCGGAAGAACTTCGAACGCGCCGGCTTCGTCCACGCCGCCGACACCACCTCGGTGCTGGCCGGTCACCCGCGCGTCCTGATGCGACTCGACCTGCGCTGACGGCCGGGCCACCGGCGTAGCGAGCGGCTCAGAAGCAACTCCCGCCCGGGCCGCAGCGGTTGGGGTCATCGCGTCAGCCGCCGCCGAGGTGTTTCCCGGGTTTCTCGCACGCCTGGATATATCGTCTCAGTGACGATAACGTGAGGCTGCAGGCGTCGCGGGTGTGGACTTCCGCGTACGCCGTCGACCACCCATGTCCGAGAGGAACTTGCATGCCTTCCACGCGCTCTCGCCCGATGCGTTCAGGCGGCACGAACACGACGGTTCTGCTCATCCCGCAGGACCCGACGTGGCTGTACGACTTCTACCTGACCCACGACCTTGTGCTGGCGCCGTATCACGCGGCCTGGTCCATGCGCCGGCGCCTCGTCGACGAGGAGATCGATGTCGCCTACCCGCCAGGGCTGGAACACGTGCCCGAACTCGACGCCCCCACCTGCCTCGACGCCTGGAGCCGGATCCACCACGCGCTCCCGACGGCACTGCGCAGCAGATGGGCGGTGCACGACACTTCCCAGGACCCCACGCGGGACAGTGCCCTGTTCGCTCCGGACGGCAGGCCGCTGATCCCGCTGCATCCCGTGACCGTGGCGGAGGACGATCTGCGCGCGCTCAAGGGCGTTCGCCGAGCCGTACGCACCGGCGCCGAGGCCCACCCCTCCCTGGTCGTGACCCGTCGAGCGGACGGTTCGGTGGACATCGAGAGCGTCGCCGGCCCCGGTGACTATCTCGGGACGATCGACCGCACGGTGGCGGTACTCACGCTCACCTCCGACGACGACGTCTCCATTCTGGCCGCCGCCCTGGCAACCGACCGGCCGGGCGACGCCGCGCACGGCGTCCGCCTGTCCGACCACGAGTACGCGGCCTACGAACGGTTCGCGGACCGGCTCGCGGCAGCGGCCATGACGGGGGAGTTCATCGGCGAGCGAGCTCTGTTCAGGGCCAGATACTGACGGTTCTCGTGCGACCTCCGGGAGTCGGGGCCCGGTCAGGAAGCGACCCTGGCGTTCAGCCCGTAGTCCAGCTCCGAGCCATCGACCAGCACCGCTTCGACCGTACGCGTACGGGGGTCGATGTCGGCCACGATCCCTTCCCCGGCGTAGCGCGGGTAGCCCGTCCCGCCTGTCTCGCCGGTCGCTTCGACGACTGCCGTTCGCACAGCCGAGTCCTGCGGGGAGACAGCGTCCGTGTTCTCGATGTGTTCGGGGACGAGCAGGATGGTGAAGCGCTGCGGCTCGGTAGTCATGCTCCGGTATTTAAGTGCCTCTGCCGCCAACCGTTGCGCAGGCGCACGGCGGGTCTCCTTGCACCGGCTCCGCCGTGCCGGGAGGCAGAGACGCGTCCCGTCAGTGCCCGGTCCTGCGCGGCTGCGGTTCGGTGCCCTCGCCCGCGCGGTCGGCATCCGGCGCGGCGACCTGTCTCCCGTCGGCACCGAGCGGCTGACCCAGGGCGGGGATGCGGCCGGGCGGGGTGTGCCCCGTGTCCGCGGACTGCCGGGCCGGCCGCTGCCGCAGGGCACCAGATCCAGGCTGCCGACCGTCTCGTCGAACACGACCGGCGCCGCGGACCAGGGCCCGCGAGGCGAAGGACGTCGAGGTGACCGTGCCGACCCGCAGGGCGGCCGACGGCCGGGCTGTGGACTCGCGGTCGGCCGAGCGGGCGACGGCAGCGGGATACGCCTCGCCAGGGGGAAGGCATCCGATCATGTGGCCCACCTGGTCGCTCACGGAACCCACGACGGCGTCTCGGCCGCTGGGCCACCGTTCGCCGAACCGGCGGATGCATGCGGTGCATGCGGGTGCAGCCCTGCGCCTGAGCGGCGGTGACCGTTTCCGCAGACGGGTTCGACAGAGCGCCGACCGTCGAGACCAGAATGGGTGAATCGTGAAGCGCACGACAGCGGAACCACGAACGCGTGAGACTTCGCCGGCCGACGGTCGCGGGAGGGGAAGGGGAAGGGTCCGGCGGCTGGCGGCCGTGACCGGGTTCCTCGTGCTGTGCGCACTGCCCACCGGACCGGTGGGAGCCGCACAGGCGGATGCGCACCCACGGTCCCGACCACCGCTGTTCGTGTCCGACTACGGCAACGACCGGGTGGTGAGACTGCCGGCGAACGGGGGCGGTCAGAGCACCGTGCCTCTCGTCGGCGTGGTGCGTCCCACCGGTATGGCCTGGAACGCCGACCGCGATCTCTATGTGTCCGACACAGGTGACAACCGGGTGGTGAAGCTGCATGCGAAGGGCGGGGAGCAGTCCACCGTCCCCACCGTCGGACTGTCACGCCCGCTGGGTCTCGCCGTCGACGCCCACGGCAGCCTCTACATCGCCGACAGCTTCAACGACCGCGTGGTGAAGGTGCCCTCCGACGGGAGTGGTCAGACCACCGTCCCCACCACAGGGCTGCTCCATCCCTGGGGCCTGGCGCTGGAGAGCGACGGGGACCTGTACATCTCCGACTTCGTCAACGACCGCGTCGTGAAGGTCGCCGCGGACGGGAGCGGTCAGACCACCGTCCCCACCGTCGGCCTGTCCCAGCCGACCGGGCTGGCGCTGAACGCCGCAGGGGACCTGTACATCTCGGACAGCGGCAACAACCGCGTGGTCAAGGTGTCCGCGGGCAGTGGTGCGCAGAGCACGGTGCCTGTCACCGGTCTGAGCGATCCGCTGGGCCTCGCTCTCGACGGCCGCGGCAGTCTCTACGTCGCCGACGGCTTCAACAACCGGGTGGTACGAGTCCGCGAGGCGGGCGGTGGACAGGTCACGCTTCCCTTCTCCGGCCTCAACACCCCGACCGGTGTCGCCTTCCCGCCGACGAACGGGCGGCCCGAGGTTCATCCGGCGACCACACCACCCCGCAGGCTGCCGAGGCCGGGGCCGGCCTGACCGACGATCTGCCCGGGGGTGATCACTCAGGCGAGATGTTCACGGGCTGCCTGTCCATGGAGTCCGGCTCCTCGTTCCAGTCCGGCCCCATGCACGGCTCCCCGCTTGCCGCGGCACCGGGCCCGAGCGGACCAGCCCGGGCCCGTCCTGAGCCGCGCCCGACGGGCCGGTCACCGATACTGAGAAAATGGGCAAACTTGGGCAATACGGCCCGGTGATCCGCGGGGGCGACCGCGTGCCGCCGAAGCCCGGGCCGCCGGAAGCCGGCCCGGAAGCCCGTCACCATTCAGCCGGCCGGCGTGTGCGGTCGTTGCTGAAGCCGCGCAGCGTCGCCGGTCAGGTCTTCCTCCTGCAACTGGTGGTCGTCCTGCTGCTCATCGCCACAGCCGTGGTGGCGCTCGTGCTCCAGGACCGCAATCGCGCGATCCGGGAGGCCGGCGACCGGTCACTGACGGTGGCCGAGACGTTCGCGAACGCCCCGGGCACCGCGGAGGCGATGAAGAGCAAGGACCCGACGGCGGCACTCCAGCCACATGCCGAGGTGGTGCGCAAGAAGACCGGCGTCGACTACGTCGTGGCGCTGAGCCCTTACGGCTTCCGGTGGACCCACCCGGACCCGGAACAGATCGGGAAGCACGTCTCCACCTCCTACGGCGAGGCGCTCGGAGGTGAGCCCCACCAGACCACGTTCGACAGCAGTCTGGGGAAGGCGGTCGACTCGACGGTGGCCGTCTTCGACGACAAGGGGACCGCCGTCGGCCTCATCACCGTGGGGGTCACGGTGGACAAGGTGGCCGGTGTGGTGCAGGACCAACTGCCGGTGATCTTCGCCGCCGGCGGTGTCGCACTGCTGCTGGCCGCGGGTGGATCGGCACTGGTCAGCGGGCGTTTGCGGCGCCAGACCGGGGGCCTGGGACCGGTGGAGATGACCCGCATGTACGAGCACCACGACGCGGTGCTGCACGCGGTCCGCGAAGGCGTGATCATTCTGGACGGTGACGGAAGGCTGCTGCTGGTCAACGACGAGGCGCGCCGGCTGGTCGCGCTGCCGCAGGAGGCCGAGGGCAGGCCGGTCACCGAACTCGGGCTGAGCCCGGCCCTGGCCGCACTGCTGGGATCGGGCCGGGCGGCCACGGACACGGTCTTCCCGGCCGGGGACATCCTGCTCGCGGTCAACGTGCGGCCGGTGGGTCCGAAGGGGGGCAGCGTGGCCACCCTGCGGGACACCACGGAGCTGCGCGCCCTCGCGGGCCGGGCGGACGTGGCGGGCGGGCGCCTGCAACTGCTCTACGAGGCCAGCACGCGGATCGGTACCACCCTCGACGTGACGCGCACCGCCGAGGAACTGGCCGAGGTGGCGGTCCCGCGCTTCGCCGACTTCGCCACCATCGAGCTGGGGGAGCCCGTACTGCGCGGTGGTGAACCGACGGGGGCGAACATGGAAATGCACCGCATCGCAGCCGAGGGCATCCGGGACGACGCGCCCCTGTACCCCGTCGGGACGCGTATGCCGTACGTGCCCGGCAACCCCGTGGCCATCGGTATGACCGCCGGCCGACCGGTCCTGGTGCCGCACCTCGCCATGGCCGACGGATGGCGCGCCCAGGACCCGGAGCGTGCCCAGCAGGTCATCGAGTACGGAATCCACTCCATGATCTCGGTGCCGCTCCGGGCTCGAGGCCAGTTGCTCGGGGTCGTGGACTTCTGGCGCTCGGAGCAGGACCCCTTCGAGTCGGACGACCTGTCGCCCGCCGAGGAACTCGCCGCCCGGGCGGCCGTGTGCATCGACAACGCCCGCCGGTACACCCGCGAGCACACCACGGCTGTCACCCTCCAGCGCAGCCTGCTGCCCGGCGCACTCCCCGAACTGTCCGCCCTGGAGGTCGGGCACCGGTACCTGCCCGCCCAGGCGGGGGTGGGCGGCGACTGGTACGACGTCATCCCGCTGCCGGGGGCCCGGGTGGCCCTGGTGGTCGGCGACGTCGTCGGACACGGTCTGCACGCCGCCGCGACGATGGGTCGCCTGAGGACCGCGGTGCACAACTTCGCCGCCCTGGACCTGCCTCCGGACGAGCTTCTCGCCCACCTGGACGACCTGGTCACCCGGATCGACCAGGACGCGGCAGCCGAGGGCAACACCGAGGCCGTCACCGGTGCCACCTGCCTGTACGCGGTCTACGATCCGGTCTCCGGGCGGTGTGTTCTCGCCCGGGCCGGCCATCCCGGTCCGGCGCTGGTCTCGCCCGACGGCCTCGTGACCTTTCCCGACATCCCCGTCGCCCCGCCACTCGGCGTGGGAGGAGGTCTGCCGGTCGAGACGGCCGAACTCCGGCTGGCCGCCGACAGCCGGCTGGTCCTCTACACCGATGGCCTCGTCGAGGCCCGCGGCCGTGACATCGACGTCGGGCTCGGCATGCTGAAGGAGGCGATCGTCCATGCGGACGGCACCACTCCGGACGACACCTGCCAGGCGGTGCTCGACACGATGCTGCGCACCGGGTCGAGTGACGATGTCGCCCTGCTCGTCGCACGCACCCGGCTGCTCGACCCGGAGCAGGTCGCAGAGTGGGAGGTGCCGGACGACCCCGCGGCCGTCGCCCGGATCCGCGCCGAGGCCACCCGCAGGCTGGAAACCTGGGGGCTGGGGGAGGCCGCCTTCACGACCGAGCTGATCCTCAGCGAACTGGTGACGAACGCCATCCGGTACGGAGGGAGCCCCATCGGCGTGCGGCTGCTGCGCGACCGCGACAGCCTGATCTGCGAGGTCGGCGACGGCACCAGTACCTCCCCGCACCTGCGCCGCGCGGCCTTCACCGACGAGGGGGGCCGTGGTCTGTTTCTCGTCGCGCAGATGTCCCGCCGCTGGGGGACCCGGTACACCGACCGAGGCAAGATCATCTGGGCTGAGCAGGCGCTCGACGCCGGATCGGCCGGGGACCTGGGCGCTCTCCTGATGGCGGACCTGTGACGCGGGGCGGAAACCGGACCGCCGCACGCCCTGGGTGTGCGCACGCCCGGAGCGTTCACGAGCCGGCGTCGACGGAGAAGTACGGGATCTTGGCCGGGTCCTGGCCGAAGGCGGCCCCGAGATAGACGGCCGACAGTTTGGCGAGCGTCCCGTCGTCGATCAGCTGCCTGATGATCCGATCCAGTTCGTCCTTGTTGGGTGACCCCATCGGGTACAGGGCGCCGTAACCCTGGTCGGTCCTGTACTGGCCCACGAGGCGCACCCTGGCCTCCCGCTCCTGGGGATACGCCAGCAGAATCGTCGTGTCGTGCACGACCGCGTCGATCCGGCCCTCCTCCAGCGCCGTGACCATCTCCGGGTCGTTGGGGAAGGCGGTGACGGGCTTGGTCGGCTTGAGTCTGTCCTCGACGAACTCCTCGCCCGTGGTGCCCTCGGCCACTCCGATGCGGGCGTCGCGGATGTTGTCCTGGTTGACCTTCTCACCGTCCCTGATCAGCACTCCCAGGGTCGAGGAGAGGTAGGGCGGGGAGAACTCGGCGACCTTGCTCCGTTCCGGGGTGATCGTGATCTGCGCCAGGGCCAGGTCGAAGTCCTTGGTCCGGCCGGACACGACCTCCGGGAAGGGCGCGTTCTCCACCTTCACCCGGTCGAGTCCGGACCGGTAGGCGATATTGGCTGCCATGCAGTACTCGTAGCCGCTCTTGACGGAGTCCGGCGTGTCGCCGTTCCACCAGCCGGGCGCCGGTAGCGTCGTTTTGACCGTGAGGGCGCCCGCCGTCCTGGGTGACAGGTGAAACTCCCCGTGATGTCCCGAGACCTGGCAGTCGCCGTAGTGGGCGTTCGGCGGATCCGACCCGCCCTGGTCACAAGCCGTTGTCGCGACGATGAGCGCCCCGCTGACGGCCACAGAGACGATCGCTGCCGCGGCGCGCATCATTGCACCTCCGGTAGGGGCATACTCCTTGAGTCACCATAAATCACCCCGAACCATACGACCGCCGGAGCCACGTGGTGAGGACTCGGGACGCGGGTCGGGTCGCCCGTCTTCCGGCGCTGTCGCACCGGCCCGCCGGAAGCGCGAGCCGTTCCCGGGGTCGTGCCGTGCCCCGGTGGTGCCCCACCCCGGTGTGATCGGCCGGGCAGCTGCCGGGAGAGGTCACGGAGCGGGTCGCCCATGGGACGGGACTCCCCGGGCCGACACCGGGCGCTCCTCCGATCGGGCTCGTCCTGGCCGGGCGGTCCGGAAAGCCGGAGGAGGCCGGGCCGGGATGGGTGTCCGGCCCGGGGCTTGCCGTCACGGCTTGCGCGCGAGGAGGTCTCGCGGGTGCCACCGTCGCCAGACCTGTGCGTCCTGCGCGGCGACGACGCCGGGGCCGGCAGGACCGCCGAACAACTCGGTGAGGCCCGCTCGCTCGCGACGGTCGGAATGTGCCGGTTAGCATCCGACGATGACGACGCCGGCGGACAAGCCCTTCCACGATGCGATGCGCCGAGCCGACGTCGACTGGTTGTCCAGCCACCTTGACGCGCAGCTCTGTTCGCCGTCCGTCTTCGGGCGTCTCGTCCGGCACGAGGATCCCCGACTGCGGTACCTGGGGCTGGTCCTGCTGACCGAGCGCGTCACGTCGGGCCGGACGGGCGTCGGGCCTCGGACGGCCGAACTCGCGGGGCTGCTGCCGGTATCGGTGGAGGGGCCGCCGGAGGCGGCGCTCGTCCTGGCGCGGCTCTATGAACGACTGGGGCCCCATCTCCGGGGGCGCCGCTGGCCGTCGTGGCGCACCGCCGAGCTGCCGGCACGGGTACGGATCGCCTGGCTGCGCGCCGAACTTCTGAACGAGCCGGCGGTGATCCGGGAGGAGTCCGCGGGCGAACTGCTGTACCAGGCCGTACGGGAGACGACCGTCACCCGCGCGCACCGGCCCGTCCAGCTCGTGAATGAGCTGGTGGACAGCGGCGACCCGGTGCTGCAGGCCGCGGCGCTGCGGTTGGCCCGGCAGGGGCTGCACTCCGGTCTGCTGGCTCCCGCACTGGTCCGCGGCCAGGTGATCAGCCTGCTCGGGGCCGGCAACGCGGACGTCGTCGTCGCCGTACTGGGTGAACTCGCCGAGCCGTGGGCGACGTTGGACTCCCTGCCGCCGGGACGCCTGTCTCCCTTTCTCGCTGCCGATTCGGTGATCACACGGCCCGAGGCGGCCGATGCCGCACTCGTGGCCGCGGCCCGTCACGGGCACGGTGGCCTGCTGCGGCAGGTCATCGACGACCCGGATCTGCCGCCGCGTCTTCGCCGGCGCGGAATGGAACTGCTCGGTGACCTGGCGGACCGCGGTGACATCGGCGCGTTGACGGTCATCGCCGCACGGGACCCCTTGCTGTTCGGCGGGCCGACGGTGACCTGCCTGCGCGGGCTCCACCGGCGCGGGCACTTCCCGGACGGTCCGCACGTCCCGTCCGTCATCGGCCTGGCACTGGCCGATCACTCGATCGCGCCCCAGGAGGTCGCGACGATCCTGTTCACCTGCCGGCAGGCGATGTTCCGTGTACTGGTGGACGCGGCCGCCGACGATCCGAGCTGGCCGCGACGGCTCGCGCTGCTGGTCGCCCTGGCCGAACAAGGGGCGGGGGAGCTTCCGATCGGGGACGCGATCACACGGGTTCTTCCCTCGGCTCCCGCGCCGGGGCCGTTTCTCGACGCGATCCGTGCCCTGCGCCACGCGGATGCCGAAGACGCCGTGATCGCCCTCCTGCCATCGGCGCCCGCAGCGGCCCTGAACGCCCTGGAGGCCATCGGCGGGCACCGGACGACGACAGCGCTGCGGGAAGGGCTCGCCCTCACCACGCAGGGGAGCGCGAGCGTGATCGCACCTCACCTCCGCGCGGTGCGCAGCCGCGCCCTTGAGGTGCTGTGGCATCTGACCCATGACCCGTCACAGCGGCGTGCCCTCCTCGTCCGTCTCGACCCCGCCGATCTGCCGGCGCGCATCGCGGCGGATCTCGGTGGCCCCGACGAGCAGGAACTGGCACTCCTGAGTTCCCATCTGGACCCGGACAAACCGGTGGCGGCACTGTGCACGCTGGCCGCCCACGGCGGCGCCGGCACGCTGCCGGCCATCGCGGATCTGCTCCTGCGCATCGTGGCCGAGCTGGCGGCGTCCCGGCAGTCGGGTGCAGCCGCCCCCCGACTCGAAAGCGCGGCGCCGGCCGGGGAGCCCGTGGTCCCCCAGGAGATCCTGGATGCCGTACACGGCCTGGGCCGTCGTCTCCACGAGCGGGGACGGATCAGGCCGTCCTGTCTGCTCGACGCGGCGACCGCACCCGAGGCCGGAAACGCGCTCGTCGCGACCATGGCGCTGGATCTGCTGGACCGGCCCGGATTGTCGAGCGGCGAGCAGGCGATCCTGCTCGAACTCCTGCTCCGAGCCCCCTGCCCGCGCACCCGCGCGCGAGCGCACCGCCTGCTGCGGCACCGCGACCGGCACGTGCGCAAGCACGTGATCGCGTTGCTCGCCCGCGACGCCACCGGGGACGACGCGCAGGCGCTGTCGGCGACCTTGATCGCACTGACCGCCGCCCAGGACATCCAGACCGTCCGACAGGCGCTGCTCGCCCTCGGTCACGCGCGGGCCCGCTGGGCCTGCACCACGATCGCCGCATGCCTCGGCCATCCGAACATGAACATCAAGAAGACCGCCGCCGAGGTCCTGGTCCGCGCGGGCACGCCCGCGGCGGTACCGGCGCTGCTCTTCTGGCTCGGGCGCCACGACAATCCGGGCCTGCGCGGCACGCTCATCGAGGCGCTGCGCGCCATCCTCGGCGACGCCTACCCGGCGACCGTCCTCGCCGCCGCCGAACACAGCGAAGACGGCCGCGCCCGCGAACTGCTGCTGGAAGGCCTCGACCGCACACTGCCGGCGCGCTCGGTCCTCGCACTGGACGACCAGGCAGCACGGGTGGCACCGAGCCTGCTCGCCCTGGTGGCGGCCGGCCGGGTCGGCCTCGCCTCCGGGACGATCGAGGACCTGTCGGCGGCCATGGCCAAGCACCGGATCACCACGCCCGCCGCGCCGCGGCCGGCGGTGGACATCGCAAGGGACGCGGACCTCGACGTCAGGTCGCTGACGGCAAAAGGCTGGAATCCGTCGGTCGCGCTGCGCATCGCCGAAAGGCCTGAACTGCCGCACCCCACCCGGCTGCGGGCGCTGCGGCCCATGCTGGCGGACTGGCTCCGCCTGGCCGGCTCCGAACCCGCTGTCCGAGGCCGCGTACTGCGGCTCACGCTCCTGCTCTGCCCCGCACCGTGGACGACCGAGGAACTGACGGCCTTCGCCCGGTCCACCAGAGTCCTGCTCGACGGGCTCGACGGGCTCGACGGGCTCGACGGGGCCCCGGCCACAGACCGGCACGACCTCATCGCGGTACTCCAAGCGGTCGCGCCCACCCTGCCGGCCGTCGAACAGTCGGCCGTCGCCGACGCGGTACGCGCGCTGCCTCCCGCACCCACGGCAGGCCCGTCCACACTCACGCTGCTCCGCAGCCTCGGCGCGGTGCTGGTCCACGCCGACCTCGAGCACGCACTCGCCTCAGCCCGGCTGGGCGCCGACCCCTGGCAGGCCGAGACCGCCGTGCTGCGGGACGCGTTCGCCGCCCCGCAGTCCGCCGCAGCCACCACCGCGCCAGCCAAGGCCGAGACCCAGGCGTGGCGGGCCGCGCTGGATGCCGCAGCGCGCACACCGAGCGCCCTGGAGGAATTCCGCCGATCCTGCCGCCGGCACGGCGACATCCCAGGCTCCCGGGACCGCCTGACCGCACTGATCGAGGTCTACGCCGCCGCCGGCCCCGAGGTCCGCGCCGCCCTCATCGACTGGATGACAGCCATCCAGCCCCTCGACGCACCACCCTGGACCATCGCCGAGACCACCCACGCGCCGGCGCCACGACCGCGGACCGTGCACATCGACGACCTCGACCAGCCCCGTTCGACCGCACTGCGGGAGCGCCTGCTGGCCATGCTGCAGGCCACCGCTCCGGACCGCCGGCACACCGCCGCCCTGGCGCTCCTGGAGTGGCCCGAGCCCGGGGCCAGGCTTCTCGTGCTCCGAGCGTTTCTGCGAGGCCGCATCGACGTACCCGTCGATGCCGAACTGGCCCGCACACTGAGCGCCATCAAAGAGACGGAACTCCGCGCGGACGGCATCCTGCACGACAGGGTGGCTCTCGCAGCAAGCAGGCTCGACCCGTGGGAGCTGGAACCGCTGGTCCCGCTGCTGCTGGAATGGTGGGAGCACGACCCGCCGTCCAGCAGCTCCGCAGCCGGGCGGGCGCTGCGCCGAGTTCCCGCCGACGTGCTGGCGGAGCGCCTCGCCGACCGCCTCGACGCCGGCGCCTGGGGGTTCCTCGACCTGCTCCACGGGCGTTCCCTGCTGCGCACCCCCGCGCTGACGCAGACCTGCCGGCGGCTGCTCGCCGAAGGGCGCGAGGACCTCGCGGACCGGCTGCTCCTCGTCGAGGGTCCGCTGCGCCGCCCGGACTCCGTACGGCAGGACGCCGCCGCGCTGGCAGCGCTCCGCGAGCGTGCCCCGGCCGCGCCGGCAGGAGCGTCACAACCCCCGTCCCGGCAGGAGCTGTTGAACCTGGCCCGTACCGGTGACCCGGTGCAGATACGCCAAGCACTCACGCGACTGGCCGAGGGACACAGCGGCCCGGACGCGGACCAGGACCCCGGCCTGCGGGACCTGATCGGGGAGCTGCTGCATCATCACAAGCCCAAGGTCCGCCTGCACGCCCACCGGACCTCGCGGGCCATGCTGGACCGGCAGACCTACCTGCACCACACGTCGCTCCTGCTGGACGATTCCCAGCCGGACCTGGTGCGCACGGCGATCCGGACGCTCTGCCACGCGACCTGGGCACCCGCGATCCCCGCCGTGACGCGCATGCTGGAGCACTCCCATCCCGTCGTCCGCAAGAGCGCGGCCGAGGGGCTGACAGGAATGGGCACGCAGGCGATCCCCGCTCTCAGACATGCCGCCGTTCACGCCCGTCCCGACAAACGGTCTCTCTACACAGCAGTCCTCGAACAGATCGCGACCGCCGAAGCGAGGTGATCAGCATGGTGGAGTGCGGAGTGCCAGGCATGCGGGCCACGTCGGATTCCTGCGAAGCAGGGCAGGAAACGGGATTTCGCTCTCAGGGCGAATCACCGTGCACCCCCAGTTCACCCAAGGCCTTTCTGTCATCGCCGCTGTGAGTACGCTCCGCCGGGTCTGTTGCACAGGTGGCTCGCTGTGTGCGGATTCCCAGCGTCCTCGGCCTCGGCGATCGTCCGACCGGATGAAGTTGTCCCACGCGCTGTCGGCACGGAGCCGAGCAGCGGAATGTGCGCGGTTCGTGTTCTTACGATGCCGCCAGGAGCGCCCCGCCAGAAGCCCCCGGCGAGTAGGGCCCGTGCGAGTCGGCCCCGTGCGATGCGGGCTTGTCCGACTCGGCTTCTTCGACTCCAGAAACGGCGGAATGCATGAGACCGATGATCTGTGGTGGCCGGCTCCGGACCTGGTCCGCTGTTGGTGCGACACTTCTGGTTCTGGCGGGGGCGGCAGCCGCCGGCCCCCCGGCTGCGGCGCACGACGACGGCCTCGGGCCCGCCATCGAGGCGATCATGCACAAGCCCGAATACAAGCACGCGCAGTGGGCCGTGCTGGAGACGGACCCGGAGAGCGGCCGGGTGATCCACTCCCGGTTCGCGAACCAGTTCTTCGTCCCCGGCTCGACGGTCAAGCTGGTCACCATCTCGACCGCCTGGCACACCCTCGGCCCGAACCACCGCTTCACCACTCCCGTGATGGCGACCGGCACCCGCACCGGGTCGACGCTGCACGGAAACCTGGCGCTGGTCGCCCAGGGCGACCTGACCATGGGCGGGCGCACCAAGCCCGACGGCTCGGTGGACTACACCGATATCGACCACACCGAGGCCGAACTCCCCGGCGCGACCCTCACCCCTGAGAACCCGCTCGCCGGCATCGACCAGATCGCCCGGCAGATCCGCAAGGCCGGCATCACCAGGGTCGACGGCAACGTCATCATCGACCCCCGCCTGTTCACCCCTCCGGCGCTGAACCCGCAGCCCACTCCGCTGATCCTCAACGACAACCTGATCGACCTGCTGACGACCCCGACCACACCCGGGCGGCCGGCAAAGCTGTTCTGGCGCCCGCAGGTCTCGCCGTATCACGTCACCTCCACCGTCAAGACGGTCTCCAGCGGCCAGGCCACCTCCGTCAACGTGACCGCCTCGCCCGACGGCACCCAGATCCACCTCTCCGGCACCATCGCCGCCGGTTCACAGCCGCTGCTGCGGATCTCGGCCATCAAGGACCCGAACGCCTTCGGCCGCACCGCGCTGATCGAGGCCCTCGCCCGCGCCGGCGTCACCGTCACCGCGCCGCCCACCGGCCCCAACCCGCAGAAGCAGTTGCCCGCCTCCTACCGCAACACCCCCCGTGTCGCCGCGTACGTCTCCCCGCCTTACAGCCAGTACGCCAAGCTGATCCTCAAGGTCAGCCACAACCTCGGCGCCAACCTGGCCCTGTGCAACATGGCCGTCGCACGCGGCAGCAAGAACTGCTTCGACGCGTTCCCGATCGAGCACGACTTCCTCACCGACGTCGCGCACGTCGACCCGACCCAGTTCCAGCTCTCCGACGGACGCGGCGGCACCCCGCCCGAGCGGGTCACCCCGAACGGCCTCGTCGAGCTCCTCACCTACTGGCTGCACACCCCCGACGCCACGGCCTTCCGGAAGCTGCTCCCGATCCTCGGCGTCGACGGCTCGAACGGGATCTCCTGCACCACGAACTGCCCGGCCAAGGGCAAGGTTTTCGCCAAGCCCGGCACGATCATCGGTGACGACCAGCTGAACCAGCAGCTCGCGGCCACCGCCCAGAACGAGGCGGGCTACCTGCGGACCGACGACGGCCGTCTGCTGACCTTCTTCGTCGGCGTCAACGGCGCCGCCACCCCCGACCTGCAGAGCTTCCTCAGCATCTTCAACGACGTCAACCAGATCACCGCCCTCCTCCAGGAGCAGGCCTCGGCACACGAATAGCGCTCCGCCGGCACCGCCGCACCACCGCCCGGGGGAGCGGGGTCCGTTTCGAAAACGAGGCGACCCCAGTGTGCTGTGCACACTCCGGCGTTGGTGCGGCGCCCGGGAGGCAGGAGTCCTTCCCGGCAGACCTCAAGCCTGGCCGTTGGCTTCTTGGGCGATGGCGTCGGCCACGCGTCGCTTGGTGATCTCTCGGCCGCCCGGCCGCTAGGCCGTGTATCGAAAGTAGATCTTGATTCTGGATGATCATGCGCCATCGAGTGTGACGTGGTCGCGGGCCACGGTCCAGCATAAAATGCCTGATCACATGGGGTGTGCGAGTGTTATCGTCGTCCACATGCCTGAACTGATCCCACCTACCGGTCGACTTCAGCCTTCATGGCTTGCGGCGCGTGACGAGTGGTCTCCAGGCGCTCACCAAGCCGGTTCTGGCTTGGGCCTCATGCCCGAGGCTGACCTCGACGACCCCGCCGTCTTCTCGGCGTGGGTAGAGCAACTGCAGCAGCAGTCGGACAGGTCAGTTGCCCTGAGAGGTGGGTGGGTCCACGCCACCCACTGGTGGATCGTCGAGGGCGACAGCTATCTGGGAGCCATCGATCTGCGGCACCGCCTGAACGCCTTTCTGCTCCATAGCGGCGGGCACATCGGATATAGCATCCGGCCCTCCGCCCGAAGGCGCGGCCTGGCCACGTGGGCTCTCGGGGCTGTTCTCCCCGAAGCCCGTGCGCTCGGTCTGGGCCGCGTCCTCATCACATGCGACGACGACAATGCCGCATCGGCGCGCACCATCGAGCGCAATGGCGGCGTTCTGGAGGACGTCCGCACCACCGACGAGGGCATCAAGCGCCGATACTGGATCACACTGTAGGCAAGCGGTGTGGTGGCGCTGGTTACAGCCACTCGTTGATGGCCGCGACCAGCACGGTGGCCTCGTAGCGGACCGAGAGCTTGTCATATCCGGTGGCCACAGCACGGTTGCGTTTGAGGCGATTGATGCCGCACTCGACCGCGTGGCGCTCGCGGTAGTCGGCCGGATCGAAATGTGGCGGCCGGCCGCCACGGGAGCCGACCTTCTGGCGGTTGCGCGCCTGGTCAGCCTTGTCCGCGATGGTGCAACGGACCCCGCGGCGGCGCAGGAAGGCGCGGTTCTTGCGGGAGGCGTACGCCTAATAGGCGTTTAGGGCTGGGAGTTGGATCAGCTCTGGGCAGGGGCCGAGCGAGATGTCTTGCTGTATGCCTG
>NZ_JBHWVI010000017.1:0-76257 GCF_042737005.1 Streptomyces sp. NPDC060027 | reverse complement strand
GCTCCTTCGCGTCCCGGTCAGGTCAGGTCCTGCCGGGGCCGCCGCTGCCGAAGGAGCCGCTCGATCCCGGTTGCCAGCGCTTGCGATGCTGGTCGTCGGCGTGTTTGGTGCTCGCGGAGTGCATGTTGTACGGCATCAGCCGTTCGCTCTCGTTCGCGGCGTGCGGAACCTCGTCGGGTTCGCGCATCTCCCGTTCCTCGTGCACCGCCCCGCCGTCGGGCAGCCTGGGCTGCTCCTCGGCAGTGGGCGGGGGCGATTCCAGGCGCCGCACCCTGATGCCCATGCGGACGGCCCAGACGAGCGCGCCTGCGATGACGAGGCCGCCGATGAAGGCGGCGCCCGCGTTCAACGTCGAACTGGCTGCGATCAGGTCATAGCTCGCGGTGTTCATGGTGTTCGCGTACCCCCAATACCAGGGGAAATTTGCGTACTAGCCCGTCAGCGACGGCTATCCCATTGTATTCCGGATCATTCCGGACGGTGCGCCACGGCCCCGAACATCGTCACGGACATGTGCAGGCCGCCCTGCCGCGCCGCCTCCGTGAGGTCCTCGTAGAGGCGGTCGCGCTGTGTCTCACCGATGAGTCCGCGCTTCAGCGCCGAATCACCCAGCATGCGGATGAGCGGCCAGGCGACCGAGGTGTGTTCCTGGAGCAGGGCCTGCGATCCACGGTCGTCGATGACCAGCCCGGCACCCGTCAGCCGCCCCACCAGCTTGCGTCCGGAGTACGGGTCGGCGGCCGCGGACAGCGCGCCGGAGGTGAGCGCGGCGACCGTCTCGGGGTCGCCGGGGTGCAGGATCGTGGTCGCCCAGTCGGTGTCCAGCAGGGCGACCCGCCCGCCGGGGCGCAGCACGCGCGCTATCTCGAAGACGGCCTTCTCCGGTTCGACCAGGTGCTGGAGAACGCGTTCGCACCAGACCACGTCGACCGTGGCATCGGGCAGCGGCAGGGCTAGGGCGTCGCCGTCCGCGAAGCGGGCCGCGCTGCGCTCCTCGATCGCGCGCTGCTCGGCCACCGTCCGCAGGCCGGAGTTCGGTTCGATGCCGAGCACCCTGCCCCGGGCACCCACGGCTGCCGCGAGACGCCGGGTCTGCGAGCCGGTGCCCGCGCCGATGTCGAGCGCCCGCTCTCCGGGCCGCACTCCGAGGGCGGCGTGCGCCCAGGAACGCAGGCGCTGTACGCCGTCGTTGACGTCCTGCGCATCCAGGGCGCCCACCAGCCGGGCCGTACTGTCCGCGCTGATGTTGTGCGCGTGGAATTCCGAGGTAGGTCGCGTGTCCCCCATGGCGGTCACTCTAGAACCACCATGGTCGTTTCCGTATTCAGATTGTGTAACGCCTCAGGGCCGGTGTGGCCAAGGCGAGCCCCAGCACCGCCACGATCACCAGCAGGCCGCCACCGGCCACCGCGGCGGGTGCGCCGAAGGCCGATCCGGCCGTGCCGTGCAGGACGTCGGCGACGCGCGGGCCGCCCACGACGACCACGGTGAACACGCCCTGGAGACGCCCGCGCATCTCGTCGGTGGCGGCGGACAGCAGGATGGCCCCGCGGAAGACCATGGAGACCATGTCGGCGACTCCCGCCAGGGCCAGGAACGCCACGGCCATCCACAGGCTGCGGCTGAGTCCGAAGCCGGTGATGGCCGCGCCCCAGGCCGCGACGGCGACGACGACCATCAGACCGTGCCGGCGGACGCGGGAGAACGTGCCCGACATGAGTCCGCCGACGACCGCGCCGACGGGGATCGCCGCGAACAGCAGCCCGAGCGCCAGACCTTCGCGGTAGGAGGCGTACGTCTCGGCCGCGAGCTGCGGGAACAGGGCGCGCGGCATGCCGAGGACCATGGCGATGATGTCGGCGAGGAAGGACAGCAACAGGACCTTGTGCAGGGCGATGTAGCGGAAGCCGGCCACCACTTCGCGCAGGCCCGCCCGCCGGGAGGCCGATCCCTTGAGGGGGGGCAGCGCGGGGAGCCGCAGGACGGCCCACACGGTGACGGTCAGCGCGAGGGCGTCGATCAGATAGAGCTCGGGCAGCCCGATGAGGGGGATGAGCGCGCCGGCGAGCATCGGCCCGGCCACGGAGCCGGTCTGCATGACGGTGGCGCCGAGCGCGTTGGCGGCGGGCAGTTCGTCCGCCGGGACGAGCCGGGCGATGGACGCGCTGCGGGCCGGGGAGTTGAGGCCGAAGAACGCCTGCTGCACGGCGAGCAGGACCATCAGGACGGGCACCGACTCCCGTTCGGTGACGGCCTGGACCCAGAAGAGCAGCGAAGTGGCGGCTATACCGATATTGGTGACAAGCAGCAGCTTGCGGCGGTCCATGCTGTCGGCGATCGCGCCGCCCCACAGGGCGAAGACCACCAGGGGCAGCAGTCCGGCGAGGCTCGCGTAGCCGACCCAGGCCGAGGAGCCGGTGATGTCGTAGATCTGCTTGGGCACTGCGACCGCGGTGAGCTGGCTGCCCACGGCCGTGACGGCGGTCGACGACCACAGCCGGCGGTAGGCGGGGCGGCGCAGCGGCCGGGTGTCCATGGCCCAGCGACGCCATCCGGAGCGGCCGGCCCTGTCGGGTCCGGCGCTCCCGTCCCGCTCCGCGGCGCCGCTGTCCGTACTGCTCTCGCTCGTGTCCACGCTCATCCTGGTTGCTCGATACATCTTTCGATTCAGGGATCACTATGACCGAGCGTCAGGGGCGCGTGTCCCCCGGGGACCGGATTGGCACAGGGAGCATCGGGCGGGGCGTGGAGCATCGGGCGGCGGAGGTGCCGGACGGGCGTGCCGGGCTCGCGGATCAGCCGTACGACGGTGTACGACGGCTCAGGCGCCCGCGATCAGCGCGGCGCCCATCGCGATCATCGTCGTCGCGACCAGGCCGTCCAGCACACGCCAGGATGCGGGCCGGGCCAGGAAGCGGCCGAGCAGCCGGGCACCGAACCCGAGGGCCGCGAACCAGCACAGGCTGGCGAGCGCCGCGCCCAGCCCGAAGGTCCAGCGCAGCGATCCGCGGTCGGCCGCGAGCGAGCCGAGCAGGAACACGGTGTCCAGGTAGACGTGCGGGTTGAGCCACGTCAGGGCGAGGCAGGTGAGGACGGCACGGCGCCAGGAGCCCGTCGACACGGTCGCCGCCCGCAGGGCCGAGGGCTTCATCACCCGCCGGGCGGCGAGGACCCCGTAGCCGACGAGGAAGCAGCCGCCGATCAGCCCGACCGCGGTGAGCGCGGCGGGCCAGGCCACCACCACCGCGCCGACCCCGCCGACCCCGAGCGCGATGAGTGCCGCGTCGGACAGCGCGCAGATGCCCACCACGGCGAGGACCGCGTCCCTGCGGATGCCCTGGCGCAGGACGAAGGCGTTCTGGGCGCCGATGGCGACGATGAGGGAGAGGCCGGTGCCGAATCCGGCGACCGCGGTGGTGAGGGCGTCTGTCATGCCTCGACGCTAGAAAGCGGATCGTCGGGAGTACAGCTAAAGATTCTTACGTATCGTTAGCGTTCGTGATGACGGAACTCCCCCTCGACCAGGTGCGCACCCTGCTGGCCGTGGTCGACGAGGGCACCTTCGACGCGGCGGCCGCGGCGCTCCATGTGACGCCGTCGGCGGTGAGCCAGCGAGTGAAGTCACTCGAACAGCGCACCGGCCGGGTCCTGCTGATGCGGACGAAGCCGGTGGGGCCGACCGAGTCCGGCGAGATCGTGGTGCGTTTCGCGCGTCGGCTCGCCCGGCTGGAGCGCGACGCGCATGCCGAGCTCGGCATGTCCGGATCAGGGGAGCCCACGAGGCTGTCGATCGCGGTGAACGCCGACTCGCTGGCCACCTGGTTCCTGCCCGCGCTCACCCGCGTGCCCGAGGAGCTTCGGCTCTGCTTCGAACTGCGCCGCGAGGACGAGGACCACACGGCCGCCCTGCTGCGCGAGGGAGCGGTGATGGCGGCGGTGACGTCGTCGCCCGACCCCGTGGCCGGCTGTTCCGTCCGTGCCCTCGGGCGGATGCGCTACCTGCCGGTCGCGAGCCCCGGCTGTGCCGAGCGGTGGCTCGGCACCACGACCGGCACACCTCTGCGCGACGTGATCGGCTCCGCCCCGGTGGTGGCCTTCGACCGGAACGACGACTTCCAGGACGATTTCGTCCGCGCCCTGACCGGCGGTCCCGGAGCGAGCGCGCTGCGCCACTTCGTCCCCACGTCCGAGGGGTTCGTCGACGCCGTCGCGGCCGGAATGGGCTGGGGCATGGTGCCCGAGGTCCAGGCCGAACCGCTGCTGCGCGCCGGGAGGCTGCTCCATCTCCTGCCGGGCCGGGGCGTCGACGTCCCGCTCTTCTGGCAGCAGTGGAAGCTCGACTTCCCCGCGCTCGGCGCGATGGCCGAGGCCGTGGCGGCCGTCGCCGCGGAGACGCTCGTCCGCGGACCGGCTTCCTGAATCATTCGCTCACGGACAGCTCCTGAACCTCCCCGACCCGGTAGGTTCGCGCTGGGCACATCCGGGCGCGGCCGGGAAGAATGGCCTCACGTCCTGGTGCCGCGGAGGACGTCGAGGTGCGGTCAACGCCCTGAGAGGCGCATTCTTGCTGTGTTACCCCCCTGGCGGCGGGCGGACGAGGGCAGATCGATGACAGGGAGCGCCGAGCGTGAGGACCAGGCGCTGGACAGCCTGGCCGCCCTGCTCAGTGACGCGGTGACGGACGCGATCCGGGCCGCCCGCGGCTTCGCGGGCGGCGTCTACCTGCGCTCCACCACGCCCGGGCTGCTGCGTCTCGCCGTGCTCGCGGGACTGCCGGGACCCCTCTTCCGCCCCTGGTGGCGTATGCACATGGACCGGCCGTTTCCGGTCGCGGACGCCCATCGGCTCGGTGTGGAGGTGCTGCTCGCCGATCCGGCGGACACGATGCGCCGCTACCCGCAGCTCGCGGCGGGGCTGCCGTTCCAGTTCGGGTCGCTGTACGTGCCGGTCGTGGGCGACTCGACCGCGTACGGCGTGCTCTCCGTGCTGCGCCCGCCGGCCTCGGACGAGACCGAGGTCCTGCCGGACCGCGACCGGATGACAGCGGTGGCGGCGGAGCTCGGAGCGCGTCTGGCGACGCTGGACAGGCAGGGATCCTCAGTCCTGTGGGACGCGGAACCGCTGGGCACTCGGCCACCGGCCGACGGCCCGTCCACCCGGTGCGTCGGCGGCTTCACCTGGGATCCGGTCGACAACACCATGATCGCGGACGACGCCCTGTGGGCCCTGCTCGGGATCCCCCGGGACGACTTCGCGGGAACGCCCGAGGCACTCGCCGACGCGGTGGCCCACGACGAACCCCGGCTGCTGCTGGCCGCCCTGCGCGAGACCGCCGCCGGCCGGCCGCCGCCCCATCCGCTGCCGGTCCGCACGAGCAGCGGCGGCCTGCGGCTCCTCGAACTGTGGACCTCGGGTGCCGCGGGCGTCCCGCCGCACCGGGTCAGCGGCGCGCTCGTCGACCCGGGGCCGGGACCCGCGGCGGACGGGGCGGCCGACCAGCTCCCGGAAGGCGTCTTCGCCCTCGACCGGCTCGGGCTCATCACCTACGCCAATCCACGCGCCGCCGAACTGCTCGGCCGCCCGCGCGCCGAACTGATGGGGCGGCTGCTGTGGGACGTGGTGCCGTGGATGGACGGCCCCGCGTACGAGGATCACCTGCGGGGCGCGCTGCTCTCGCCCGACCCGGTGCACTTCCGCGCCCGGAGCCCGCTGGGCAACGGCACCGAGACCATTTCGGGACGCCCGGCGGGGACCTGGCTGAGCTTCTCCGTGTATCCCGGCCCCGGCGGTGTGACCTGCAAGATCATGCCGCTGGGGCGGGCCGCGGAGGCCACCGGGAACGCCCCCTTCGAGGCGGAGGCGGCGCGGGCTCTCGGGGCCGGCCTCGACGAGCCCGACAGCGGTGTCCCGACCACGGCGCCGCTGTACCGACCCATCGTCCTCGCGATCGCGCTGACCGAGGCCGTCACGGCACGGCAGGTGTCCGAGGTGGTGATGCGCGAGCTGCTGCCCGCGTTCGGCAGCCGCCGCCTCGCCATCTATCTGCTCCAGGACCGGCGGCTCTACCTGGCCTGGGAGACCGGCTTCCCGCAGGGATTCCTCGCCCCCTTCGACGGCGTGGGCCTGGACGCCAAACTGCCCGGGGTCGAGGCGCTCACCAGCGGCCGGCCGCTCTTCTTCGAGTCGATGGAACAGCTGGCCGCCGCCTATCCGGGCATCGCCCTGGACGCCACGGTCGGCGCCCGGGCCTTCCTGCCGCTGATCGCCTCCGGGCGCCCGGTCGGCTCCTGCATCCTCGGCTTCGACCGGCCCCGCAGCTTCAGCACCGAGGAGCGCACGGTCCTCACCGCGCTCGCCGGTCTGATCGCGCAGTCCCTGGAGCGGGCGCGGCGCTACGACAGCGAGGCGGCCCTCGCCCGCGGGCTCCAGGAGGCTCTGCTGCCGCACCGGCTGTCGGCGCATCCCCTGGTACAGACCGCGGGCCGGTATCTGCCCGGCACCGTCGGCATGGACGTGGGGGGCGACTGGTACGACGTCGTCGAGGCCGGCGACGGACTCGCCCTCGTCATCGGCGACGTACAGGGACACGGTGTCCAGGCCGCGGCCACCATGGGTCAACTGCGCAGTGCTGTCCGGGCGTTCGCGCTCGGAGACCATCCTCCGGACGAGGTGATGAGCGGCACCAACCGGCTGCTCATCGACCTCGACCCGGGCCAGTTCGCGAGTTGCTGCTATGTCCGGGTCAACCCGCTCACGGGTTTCGCCCGGGCCGCGCGGGCCGGGCATCCGCAGCCGCTGCTGCGCCATCCCGACGGCCGCACCGAGGTCCTGGACCTGCCCGGCGGCGTGGTGCTCGGCGTGGATCCGCAGGCCGACTACCCCGTGACGGATCTGATGCTGGAGCCCGACGCCGTGCTGGCCCTCTACACGGACGGTCTGGTCGAGCGGCCCGGAACGGACATCGACGAGGGCGTCGAAGCGCTCCGCGCGACCCTGGCCCGGGCGGGCCCCCCGCAGCGCCTGCTGCCGGGTGGCCCTTCTCTGTCCCGCGCCGCCGATCTGCTCACCGCGGAGGCCCGGCAGGCCAACGAGCGGCCCGACGACATCGCCCTGCTGCTCACCACCCGCTGGACACCCATCGACGGTGAGAACCACTAGGCGGTGCTGCTCGGATCGCTCTCGGCCGTCCCCGCCCGGAGGGTGTCAGTGGGCCGCGTCGAGGCGGGCGCGCTGGTCCCGGGTCAGTTCCAGGTCCACCGCGGCCAGGTTCTCCTCCAGCTGGGCCACCGAGGACGCACCGGCCAGCGGGATCACCGGCAGCTCGCCGCCGATCTGCCAGGCGAGCACCACCTGGTTCATGGTCGCCCCCGTCTCCCTCGCCACCTCCCGGAGCACGGCGAGCCGGACGGCGTTCCCCGGGTGGTCGTAGTCGGACGGCAGCGGCTTGTCCGGCCGTCCGTATCCGCCGCCCAGCAGCGGCGAGTAGGCGACCAGGGTCAGACCGGGCTCGGCGCCCAGATAGCTGACGAGTTCCCCGGTCGCCGCTCCGAGACCGCCCTCGGGGAAGAGGCCGCTCGGTATGTCGGAGCGGGGACGCAGAAGACTGTGGTGGTACTGGAGGACCTCGTAGCCGGGCAGACCGGCCGCGGCGGCGAGGGCACGGGCCCGTTCCACGCGCCAGACGGCGTGGTTGCTCACGCCGAGCAGTC
This sequence comes from Streptomyces sp. NPDC060027, assembly GCF_042737005.1. Lineage (NCBI taxonomy): Bacteria > Bacillati > Actinomycetota > Actinomycetes > Kitasatosporales > Streptomycetaceae > Streptomyces > Streptomyces sp. NPDC060027. The sequence continues at coordinate 68,548 of NZ_JBHWVI010000017.1, read as the reverse complement.
CGACACTGCCTTCCTCGACGAGTTCGGCGAACGCCCCGACGGTCTCGCCCGGCGCGACGGTGCGGTCCTCGATGTGCGCGTACAGGAGATCGATCCTCTCCACGCCGAGGCGTTCCCGGCTCCGCTCGGCCGCCTCGCGGATCACCTTGGCGGACAGCCCTTCGGGGTTGTCCTCGTAGCTGGTCCCGGGGGCCAGCGGGCGTGCTCCCAGCTTGGTCGCGAGGACGATCTCGTCGCCGATGCCCCGGCTGCGCCGCCAGCGTCCGAGCAGTTCCTCGCTCTGGCCGCCCTGGCCGCCGTCGGTCCAGAAGGCGTAGTTGTCGGACGTGTCGATGAAGGTGCCTCCGGCCTCGACATAGCGGTCGAGGACGGCGAAGGAGGTCTTCTCGTCGGTCAGTGAGCCGAACAGCATCGCGCCGAGCGCGAGCACGCTCACCTCGCGACGAGTCCTCGGATCCGTGCCGATCGTGCGGTACCGCATGGTGTTCCCTCCCGTTCGGGCCCGAAGTCCCCGGGCCTGAACAGGAGTCTGGAACGTGAAGTGCTCTCTAGGTCAAGCCTTCTTGAAGGGGCCTTCCAAGGCGGCCCACTGCAGCAGCATGATGGTCTTGGCGTCGGCGATCTCCCCGGTGCGGATCATCGCCAGGGCGTCACGGAAGGGCAGTTCGACGATCTCGATGTCCTCGCCCTCCTCGTCGAGTCCGCCTCCCTCGTGGGTGCGGGTCGACGAGCCGTAGGAGGCGGCGTAGAAGCTCACCCGCTCGGTGACCGAGCCCGGACTCATATAGACGTCGAAGACGTGCTCGACCGCGCCGACGGTGTGCCCGGTCTCCTCGATGACCTCCCGTCGCACGGCGACCTCGGGGTGCTCGTCCTCCTCGTCGAGGAGGCCGCCCGGGGTCTCGGTCAGCATGCCGTCCGGGTGCCCGTTGACATACGCGGGATAGCGGAACTGCCTGGTCAGCAGCACGGTTTCGCGGTCGGCGTCGTACAGCAGAAGGGTCGCCCCGTTGCCGCGGTCGTGGGTCTCGCGCTCCTGGGTGCTCCAGGTTCCGTCGGCGAGCTGGAGGTCGAAGGTGGTGGTGCGTTCCACGTACCAGTGGCACGAAAGGAGTTGTACGTCGCGGATCTTGACCCGGGGGTTGCCGGTCAGGTCACGGCCCACCCGGTCGAGTCCGGTACGGCCCCGGCGGTCGGGGGTGTCGATGCCTGCGGTCATCGCGCGCCGGCCTGGCGGGAGCGGGAGATGTCGTTCATGGGCCCTGTCTACCATCCCGAGACCAAGATCCCGGTCACAGCGGGCCTTCGCCCGTTTAGGCTCACAGCATGGAACAGACGGAGATCATCCTGCGCGCCATCGGCGTGCTCACCGAGACCAACGCCATGGTGCGCAGGATCGCCCAGGACGAGGAGGACGGGGTCGAGTCGGCCGAGAACAACCTGGGCGCGCTCGTCACCGAGGTGTTCCCGCGCGTCGAGGTGCCCGGCGACGCCGGCCCGGCGGAGGCCGGGCAGGCGGTCGCGGACGCCTATCTGCCCGCCACGATCTCGCTGGTGGGCGCCTTCGCGTTCCTCTTCTCCGAACTCGCCGATCTCCACGACTCGGGTCGCAGCGACGTCAAGACGGCCGACCTTCTCCAGGATCTCGCCCTGCGGATGTCCCGGGCCGACAACACCTAGCGCCGCGCCCGGCCCGGGGCCCGCCTCACCTCTTCTGCTCGACGCGCACCCAGTCGATCTCGGCCTGGACTCCCCCGGCGGCCACCCGGTCGACGCTCGACAGGGGCAGCCCCCAGTACGGCGTCGTGACCTTGTTCCGGCCCGCCGGATAGGCACCCCCGAGGGCGAGGTTGAGGATGACGTACTGGTTGTGGTCGAAGACCCACTGACCCCGGGTGGACTCCATCTTGTTGCGGGTCGTCTCCTGGACCAGGGCGCCGTCGACGGAGAAGCGCATGGCCGTCGGGGTCCATTCCGCGGCGTACGTGTGCCACTGGTCGGCGCGGCCCCCGGCGGGGTAGGTCTGGCGGGCGCCGATGTTGCCGTCGGCCGAGCAACCCGGGCCGTGCAGGGCCGTGCTGGTCCAGTCCGCGTAGCCGATGTTCTCCATGATGTCCGTCTCGCCGGACGCCGGCCAGGAGACCGAGGGATCGTCGACGTTGCTGCCGAGCAGCCAGAAGGCGGGCCAGAAGCCGTCCCCGACCGGGAGCCTCATCCGGGCGCTGACCCGGCCGTAGGTGAAGTCGAATTTGGTGTCGGTGTCGACGCGCCCCGAGGTGAAGTCGTAGGTACCGCCGCCCGGATGGGTGCAGCCCTTGCAGTACGTGGCCTTCAGGACGAGGTTTCCGTTCTGGGTGCTGATGTTGTCGGTGGAGTCGACGTACGCCTGGGATTCGCCGTTGACCGGCCCCATCTCCGAACCCGTCCTGACGACACGCCGCTTGGAGCGGTCGAGGCTCGCGCCCGTGAAGTCGTCGAAGAACGCGGTCTGATAGCTCCCCGTCTGCTCTCCGGGCAGTGCGGGGTACGCGGCGGTGGCGCTGCCTCCCGTGCCCCAGACCTGGAACTCGTACAGGGATAGCCGAATTGGGCCGTCGCCGGCGCCGGGTTGTAGAAGGAGCGGCGTTCCTTGCCGAGCATCCGCACATAGCGGCCCGTCGTGGACCGGGGCAGCGTGACGGTGTCGTGGCGGCCCGCCGCGTCTCCCGGGGCCTTGACGTCGGCACGGCGTGCGGCGACCTCGGCCGCGGACGGCCGGTGGACGGTGCGCCAGGTTCTGTTGTCGTCGGAGACCTGGAGCTCGTAGTCGACGGCGTAGGCGGCCTCCCAGTACAGGTCGACGGTGTCGATGGCCGAGGTCGCGCCCAGGTCGACGGAGATCCAGCGGTCGGCGTTCCAGTCACTGGACCAGCGGGTCGCGTCGCCCCTGAGGTCGGCGGGCCATCCGCCGTCGGTGGCGAAGGCGGGTGAATTGCCCGCGTGCTGGTACAGGTTGGAGTAGGCGGGGTGGTTGAGGGCGAGGTTGGAACGGGTGGTCGACGCGGGAGCGGGTGCGCCGCCGTAGACCTTGAAGGAGTACAGCGAGTAGCCGTACGGCGTGGCCCGTTCGACACCGCGCAGCCGGACGTAGCGGCCGATGACCTCCTGCGGATAGGTGTGGGCGGTGACCGAGCCTCCGGTGCCGGCGGTCTCGGTGAAGAACGGCGTCCAATCGGTCCCGTTCCTGGAGACCTCCAGGACATAGCGCTTGCCGTAGGCGGCCTCCCAGTCGAGGGAGACACGGTCGACGCGCAGGACGGCGCCCAGGTCGACGCGGATCCAGGCGTCGTCGGCGAACTGGCTGGACCAGCGGGTCGTGGCGTCGCCGTCGAAGGCGAGTCCCGGCGTGGTGCCGCCGTTCTCGCTGCCCGACGCGGTCACGGCGGCGGGGTTCGCGGCGTAGGCGGCCGCGGCACGGTCGGTGTCCCAGCCGGCGTCGGCGGCCGCGGCGGCCGAGGAGTCGGGCGGCGGGCCCGCCAGCGCCGGGCCCGCGGAGAACAGCGACACGGCGGAAAGAGTGGCGAGGGCGGTCATCAGCGTACGGCGGGTGCGGGATGGCATGCGGCTCTCCTGAGGGGAGTTGGGGGTGCCGGTCCGTGCTGATGTGCGTGGGCGAGCGAGTGCGCGCCGGGTCCCACCGGTGCGCGAGGTGCTCGACATGCACGATGACCCGCCGAACCCGTGCGAACGTCGACGCGTCGACCTCCCCGCGGGGGTTCAGCATCCGCGACACGGTCGTCCTGCTGATGCCGGCAGCCTGGGCCACATCGGCGATGGTCACGGCCACAACTGCCTACCGGCGCAAGGGGATCGCGGGTGCGCGCGGCTGGTCCGGTACCGGTACCGGAACTGGTTCCGGCGCTGGGCGGGGAGTCAACCCGAGCGTCATGACATCGTCAATACTTCACGTCAAGATTGGTCCGGACCGGCCTCGGCGCCGTGCATGCCTTCGGGACTTGAACGCGGCCGGTTCCGCACCGGCCGCGTCCCGACGGGTCCTCAGGAGTGCGGAACCACCGCCACGGGGCAGGGCGCGTGGTGGATCACCGCGTGGGCCACCGAACCGATCCGCACACCGACCGCCGAGCGCTCGGCCCGGCGCCCGACGATCATCAGCTGCGCCTGGCCGGAGAGCGACAGCAGGACCTGCCCCGCGCTGCCCATCTCGACGTGCTCGACGACGGGCACCCCGGGGAAGCGTTCCCGCCACGGCTGGAGCGCCTCGGCCAGCGCCTTCTTCTCGTACGGCTCCAGGCCGCCGGCCTCGTCCAGCAGCTTCAGCGAGCCAGGGCTGTAGGCGAACACCGGCGGCAGACTCCAGGCCCGTACGGCCCGCACCGTCGCGCCACGGGCCGCCGCGGTCTCGAACGCGAACCGGAGACCCGCGGCACCGTCCTCCGGACCGCCCTGCTGGCCGACGACGATCTCCCGGCCCGCCGCCTCCGCCTCGGGCCGGTCCTCCGCGCGCACCAGCACGACCGGGCAGGGTGCCTCGGAGATCACCCGCTGCCCGACGGAGCCGAGCAGGAATCCGATGAACGCGCCGTATCCGCGCGATCCGAGGACGAGGGTCCCGCTCTCGGCCGCGACGGCCAGCAGGGCCTCCACCGCGTCGCCGTCGAGCACGTCGGCCGTCACCGGCAGATCGCCGTGCCGGTCGGTGAACGAGCGGGCCGCGTCCTCGGTCATCTCGCGTGCCCCGAGTGCCTGCTCCTCCCGGTCGCCACCGCCGACCATGTCGTGCGGGGGCCAGTGCCAGGCGTACACCACCCGCAGGGGCACGCCTCGGCGGACGGCTTCCCGGCCCCCCCAGGCCAACGCCGCCCTGCTCTCGGGTGATCCGTCCACGCCCACGGTGATCGGGTGGGTCATGCGCCTGCCTTCCGTCGCCGGCCCGCCTGCCCGGCCGTGGTTCGTCCGTCCTGACGGGTCCAGTGTCCGTCACCGGCGCCGGAGAACGCGCGGACCGGTCTGGCGGCAGCGCGCCTACGCCGACGCGCGGACCACGAGTTCCGGATCGAAGATCAGCGATGTGGGTTCGGTGCGCACGCCCCGGATGTGCTCGTCGAGGAGACCGGCCAAGGCCGCGGCCATCTCCTCGACCGGCTGCCGCACGGTGGTCAGCGGTGGCCGGCAGGTCACGGCCACGCTGGAGTCGTCGAAGCCGACGACCGCCACGTCGTCCGGCACGCTTCTGCCCCGCTCCCGCAGCACCTGGCACACGCCCTGGGCCATCAGGTCGTTGGCGGCGAACACCCCGTCCACGTCAGGGTGTTCGGACAGCAGTCCGGACATGGCCGCCATGCCGCTGTCCAGGGTGAAGCCGCCCTCGGCGACCGGTACGTACGGATGTCCCCTGCGGGCCATCGTGTCGCGGAACCCGGCGAGCCGGTCCTGGCTCGCGGCCACGCCCAGCGGCCCGGTGACGGTGACGATCTTCCGGCAGCCCCGGTTCAGCAGGTGCTCGGCCGCCAGCCGCGCCCCGTCACGGTGGGCGAGATCGACATAGCTGAGCGGCACGGGACGGGAGGGCCAGGCGAAGAGGACGGCGGGCAGACCCGCGTCGGCGAGCAGCGCGGGCAGCGGGTCGTCGGCGTGGGTGGAGACGACGAGCGCGCCGTCCGCGCTGCCCTGCCGGAGGTCGGCCAGTACCTGGCTGCGGGTCTCCGCGGATTCGGCGAACTCGACACCACACCGGTGTCCCGCGAGAAGCCCTTCCTGTATCTCAACGGCGGCGAGTACCGGGTGTTCCTGCCGGAGAAGCGCACGAACGCGCGCGGCACGAGCTGGGGCAGCGGCACCCCGCGCGGCTCGTCGCTGCCGCTCAGCCAGTTCTACGTGGCCAGGCCCGGAGTCACCGCCGCCACGCTGAACGCGGCACTCACGCAGGGTCTCCACCTGCTGCTGACGCCGGGGATCTACCACCTGGACCAGCCGATCCGGGTCAACCGCGCGGGCACCGTCGTCCTCGGCCTCGGCTACGCCACGCTGATCCCGGACAACGGCGTCACCGCGCTGCGAACGGCCGACGTCGACGGAGTCCGGCTCGCCGGCTTCCTGATCGACGCCGGGCCCGTCAACTCCAGCACCCTCCTGGAGGTCGGCCCGGCGGGCGCGTCCGCGGACCACTCGGCCAACCCGACCACCGTGCAGGACGTGTTCGTGCGCATCGGCGGGGCCGGCGCGGGCAAGGCGACGACCAGCATGGTCATCAACAGCCGCCACACGATCATCGACCACACCTGGGTGTGGCGGGCCGACCACGGCACCGGCGTCGGCTGGGAGACCAACCGGCCGGACTACGGCATCCGCGTCAACGGTGACGACGTCCTGGCCACGGGGCTCTTCGTCGAGCACTTCAACAAGTACGACGTGCAGTGGTACGGCCAGCGGGGCCGCACCATCTTCTTCCAGAACGAGAAGGCGTACGACGCGCCGAACCAGGCCGCCATCCAGAACGGGAGCATCAAGGGGTACGCGGCCTACAAGGTCGCCGACTCCGTGACCACCCACGAGGGTTGGGGCCTGGGCAGCTACTGCTACTACAACGTCGCTCCGACGATCGTCCAGCACCACGGCTTCGCGGCGCCGAACAGGCCGGGCGTGAAGTTCCACGATCTGCTGGTCGTCTCACTGGGCGGCAACGGACAGTACGAGCGCGTCATCAACGACACGGGCGCCCCCACCTCGGGCACCTCCACCGTGCCGTCCACGGTGGTCTCGTATCCCTGACCGTTCCCGGTGGCCCTCCTCGGGGGCCCCGCTTCCGCGGAGCCCGCTCTCGACACGAGGCCGGGCTCCCCGGGGCGACGGCGCCGGCCGTCGCCCGCGTTGCCTTGCGTTGCCTCGCGTTCAGTAGCGCTGGGCCTTGGCCAGCACGGGGGTGAGCTGAGGCTCCGCGGGCTGCCTGCTGATCACGACCGGCTGCGCCTTCTTGCCCGGCTCGAGGTTCTCCTTCCCGACGAAGGACGTCTCCACGACCTTGCCGTCGGGGTTCTTGAAGTCGACCTGGACGGCGTACGAAGCCGTCTTGTCGGTCTTGTTGGTGATGGTGACGACCACGGCGCGCAGACCGCCGGTCTCCGCCGTGGGCAGGCCGGTCATGCTGACGTCCGACGTCGCGTTGCCGCTTCCCTTGACGTCTTTCAGCTGCTTCTCCGCGGTGACGGCGGCGCGGGCGGTGTCGGCGGAGACCGACGCGGCGAACTCCGACGCTCTGGCGGAGACGGAGGCCGCCGCCGATGACGCCCGCCCGGTCGCCGACTCGATGATCGAGGAGGCGGCCGAGGCGATGGCGGACGGCGGCGTACCCGTGAAGTTCGACGCGTTCGGCGGGGTGGGCCGCGGGCTGGCGGATCCCGAACCGCCGTCGCCGCTGTCCGAGCTGCACGAGACGAGAACGGAGCCGCACGCGATCGCGGACAGCAGGACAGCGATGCGCCGTGGTCCGCTTCGGCCGTGGGGGACGCGTCTGCTCATGGGGGCTCGCCTCTTTCTCCCGTACGGGGCACGGGTGCTCGTCCACTTCCTGCCGTACGGACTCCCTCATGCTCCGGGTCACACCCGGCGACGGCGAACCTTGGAGGCCCATTGGGGTGGTGCGCGGCGGCTCAGCACCCGTGCCGTGCTCCGCCGAGCCACGCCTCCGAGATGGCCAGGGCCGCCGCCATGATGCTCAGCTGCGGGTTGACCTCCGGGCAGCTCGGCAGGACGGAGCCGTCCGCCACGAGGACTCCGTGGACCCCGCGGAGCCTGCCCTCGGGATCGGCGGGCGCCCGCTGCGGATCGGCGCCCGCGGCCACCGTGCCGGTCGGGTGGAAGGCCGACAGGTGCAGATCGCGGGCGCGCACCGAGGCGAGCAGGTCGTCGAGCGCGTCGAGCGACCTGGCGCGGGGCGCGGTCGGGACTCCGGTGAGGACTTCCTCCGCCCCGGCCGCGAAGAGCAGGCGGCCCATGGCGCGTACGGCGGTCATCAGGCGGTCGCCGTCGCGGGGGTCGAGGTCGTAGCGGACGAGGGTCCGGTCCCGGCCCCGGACCTGTCCGGAGGGGCGGTCGGCGATCATGGCACCGAGGGTCGCAAGGTGGTCGGCGCCCTCCAGTTCGCGCCGTAGGTCCCTGCCGAGGCCGGGCAGGACGAAGCTGCTCATGCCGGGCGGGCTCGCGGTCGCCTCGACGAGGATCCCGCGCGCGTGAAGTTCCTCGACGCCGACGCTCTGCAGCACGCCGCGCGAGGCGGTCACCGGCTCGGCGAAGCGGCCGGCGACGCTGGTGGCCGGGTGCACGCTGAGGTTGCGGCCCAGGCGGGGATGTCCGCCGAGGCCCGAGCGGCGCAGCAGGGGTGGTGTCTGGAGGGTTCCGGCCGCTGTCACGACGAGGGGGCTGAGGATCTCCAGTTCGCTGCCGTCGGGGCGGCGTGCCAGGATCCCGGCGGCGTTGGGCGGGCCCGGCACGTCCGGGTCCAGCAGGATGCGGCGGACCCGGGCACCCGTGACGATCCGGGCGCCCGCGGCGCAGGCGTCGGGCAGGACGGACAGCTGCACGCTCTGTTTCGCGCCGGTGGGGCAGCCCACCACACACTGGCACGACCCCTTGCAGCCGGGCGCGTTGCGGCGCAGCGGGGCGGCCCGCCAGCCGAGCCGTTCGGCACCGACGAGAGTGAGCAGCCCGTTGTTGCCGAGGACGTCGAGGGGCTGGGTCGCCACCCGGAGGGTCCGCTCGACCTCGTCGAGCAGGGGCCCGAGTCCCTCGGCGAGGCCGAACCCGAACTCGCCGCTCCAGCGCCGCCGGACGTGGTCCGGAGTCCGGTAGCAGGTGCCGGAGTTGACCACGGTGGTGCCGCCGACGGCACGGCCGACCGGCAGCAGGATCGGCGGATCGCCGACGGCCACCGTGGCCCCGCCGTCGCGGTACAGCTCGGCGAACCGGTCGAGGGGCGCGCGGCGTCCGAAGGATGCCGTCGAGTGGTGCCGGCCCTCCTCCAGGACGACCACGCTCAGGCCGGCCCGTGCGAAGGTCCGCGCTGCCATCGCGCCGCCCGCTCCCGACCCGACGACGACCACGTCGGCGGTGCTGCGGGCGGGCCACTCCTCGGCCGGTGTGCAGTCGAGGGGCGGATCCACCGGCGCCGTCGCGGGAGCGGGCGGGGCCGGCATGCGTTCGGTGCCCGCGGCCAGCAGGACGGGAACCTTGAGGAGGTCCAGCAGCGGGGCGAGCCGGGGGCGCGCGGCCAGGGCGGCGAGCACGTCCTCGCGTTCGTCGGGGCCGAGGGCCGCCAGGCGTCTGCCGGTGCGCAGGGCGGTGTACGTCTCCACGGCGGCGACGGCGGTGTGCACTCCGGCGCGGGCGGCCCGGGGCAGTGCGGCGAGCACCGAGTCGAGGCGGTGCGGCACACGGGCGGACCACTCGGTGTCGCCCGTGTCGGCGAGCAGCGCTGCGACGAACCCCTCGGCGGTCATCGTTCGCCCGCCTCGGCGTGCGCGGTGCCGTCCAGCACCCAGGTGGCCTCCGGACGCCAGTGTCCCCACCAGCGTTCCAGGACGACGCGGGCGTCGGCGGACTCGCTGTTGCGGCACACGGCGCGGGCGCCGTCCGGGTCGCGGTACTCGAGCGTGAGGGTCCGCTCCGGGGGCTGGTCGACCTCTACGCGGATGCGGCGCAGCGCCGTGCGGCCGGTGACCGTCCACGTGGGCAGGCCGATGGCGGCCCGGAAGCGTCCGGGTCCCGGCCGGCCGATCGCGGAGCGCTCCGGCCGCCGCGGCCAGGTGCGGCCACGCCGGCGCAGGCGCAGGAAGACGAGTGGGGGCAGCCGCCGCAGGGCCGGCCGGGTGGACACGGCCGCGACGATCTCCAGGACGTCGCCGTCGCCGAGGTCCGCGTGCAGCCAGGTCCACCGGTGCGCGTTGCCGTGCCCGTAGATCCGGGCGGAGGCGCCGGCTGCGTCGCGAAGGTTCAAGGTCGTCTCCCCGTAAGAGAATTCACCGTCGTACGTGGCGCGGGCGGCCGGGAGCATCTGGGCGGCGGGCAGCAGGGGGTGGCGCCATGACCAGCGAGGGAAGGTGAACAGCGGCGGTCCCTGGGGTCGTTCGGTGAGCTGCCAGCGGAAGTCCTCCGCACTGCCCGTCAGTTGCCCGGGGGTACACGTCACGTCCTCGGTGGCGAATCCGTCGCTCGGCCGGGTCCAGGGGACGGGTCCGAAGCGGGCATGCCGTACCTCGCCCTGGCGGGGGAACACCGCGGCCCATCCATGGGCGAAGGGCTCGGATCCGTCGGCGGGTGCGACGAGTTCGTGGTGCAGCCAGACTCCGGTGCCGCTCGCCGGGTCGGTGAGGGTGGTGTACCAGACCTCGGTGCGGCCCGGGGCGCCGTTCCATCGCGGGGCCATGTGTTCCGCGGGGTCCTCGCGGCGCGGGAAGCGGAAGCCGAGCAGGAAGGGCGCGAGGCCGGTGGCCACCGGGAAGCGCAGGACGCCCTCGCCGACCCGTGCGTCGCCCTCGTACAGGGTGAACGGCAGCACCGTCATCGACGCGACCGGGCGGCGCGGGGTCACCGACTTCCAGCCGTCCAGGGTGAGGCGGCGCCCGTCGGCGGTGAAGGTGAGGCGATAGCGGATGCGTCGCCTGGCGATCGGCGACACCTCCAACTCGCCCTCGGCGCAGGGGTCGTCGGCACGTCCGGCGATCCGGGCCCGGCCGGTGAGGCGTGCCTGTGTCGTCCGATGCGGGAGCAGTACCCGGTCGGCGGTGGCGCGCAGGTCGAGCCGGACGCGCCGCTCCCCCGGCTCGCCGTCGAGGCGGACCGTGCCGAGCATCGTCTCCGTGAACACGGTGCCCCTCACGCGAGGCCCTCCAGCATGATGGCCTCGGTGACCCGCAGATAGGTGTCGGCCGCCGCGTGCGCCTGCCGCGCGTCCCCGGAGGTCACGGCGTCGACCACGGGCCGGAGCCGTTCGTGGGCCGCCTCCGGGTCGGTGAAGGGTCCCTTCAGCAGGGAGCGGACCGGCAGGTAGGCGTTGAAGAGCGTGTTCGTGAGCAGGACGTAGACGCGGTTGCCGGTGGCCCGCGCCAGCGCGCGGTGCACCTCCACGTCGGCGAGCTGCACGGCGTCGACGCCCTCGGCCCGCCGCACGGCCGCGAGCAGTGCGCTCAGCTCGGCCCGCTGTGCGCGGGTGCCGCGGGCGGCGGCCCGTTCGGCGATCAACGCGCCCACTCCGCGCCGCACTTCGAAGACCTCGTGCACCCAGGTGGCGTCGTGCCGCACCAGCATGGGCAGGAGATCCGCCCCGCCGAGCCGGGCGTAGTCCCGCACGCGGGTCCCCACTCCGTGCCGGGTCTCCAGCAGTCCCGCCTGGACGAGCCGTCCGAAGGCGTGCTTGAGCGTGGTGCGTGTGACGCCGTACCCGTCGGCGAGCCGTCGCTCGGGGGGAAGGTAACTCCCCGCCGGATGACGGCCGTCGAGTATGTCCGTCCGCAGCCTGTCCTCCAGGACGTCCACGATGGTCTCGCGGGGCAGAGCCTCCACGTTTCCCCCTCCGGGCAAGTGGCTGAGTGGATGAGCCACTGAACCAGTGCGGGGCTCGCACGGTCAACCCCCGCTCCGAAAAGGGGCCGTTGGCGATGCGCGCGGCCGAACCGCCCCCGACACGTGCCAGATCGAGGGAGCGACTGACGGCGGGGCAGTCCGGGTCACCGGACGCGGGGAGCGGCGGGGCGTTCCGCACGGACGGGCCGACGGTGGCGGCGACCGCCATGGCGAGTGCGACCGCGGCGAGCACCCCCACGGAGCCGACCGACCCGAGCCTGGTGAGCAGGTGGCCGGCGCCGAGGGAGGTCAGGCGCATGCCCCCAGGACAGGGCCCGTGCCGTGCCGGTCGCGCGCCCCGGGGCGACGAGGATCGGCGAGAGCGCCTGGAAGGGGAGGTCGCCGACGGCGGTCAGCACGATCGCCGCGCGGATCAGGGGGTGCCGCCCGACCCGGCGCAGGCCCGCGGTGGTCGTCCGCCGCAGGGGCTCCGCCGATGCCTCGGCCGGCGCGCGCAGCCCGCTTCCGCGCGAACCCGCCCTCGGCGCAAGCAAGTTGGACCGGACCAAGTTTGTGTGAATCGTTGACATGTACGTAACCTGGCGCAATTCTGAGAGCGCTCTCAACAGGAAGCGGACGAGCCGCGTCCGCGGGACTCCACCTCGCTGAACCCCCACATCAAGGAGGCAGAGAGTGCGCGTAACAACCAGATGGCCCGCTTGGGCGCTGGCCTCGGCCACGCTCACGGCCGCATTGCTCACCTTCGGCGCGCCCTCCCGCGCCGAGGCGGCGGTACCGACGACCATCCCGCTCACCTTCACCAACAACTCGGGCCGCAGCGAACCCGTATACATCTACGACCTCGGCACCCAGCTCTCGACGGGGCAGCAGGGCTGGGCCGACGCGAACGGCACCTTCCACGCGTGGCCCGTCGGCGGCAACCCGCCGACTCCCGCGCCCGACGCGTCGATCGCGGGACCGGCCAACGGCCAGTCGAAGACGATCCGGCTCCCCAAGTTCTCCGGACGGATCTACTTCTCGTTCGGGCAGAAGCTCGACTTCCGGCTGACGACCGGCGGTCTCGTGCAGCCGGCCGTGCAGAATCCGAGCGACCCGAACCGCAACATCCTGTTCAACTGGTCCGAGTACACGCTCAACGACTCCGGCCTGTGGATCAACAGCACCCAGGTCGACATGTTCTCGGCCCCGTACGCCGTCGGAGTCAAGCTCCCCGACGGGACCACGAAGAACACCGGCCACCTCAAGCCGGGTGGCTACAACGGCTTCTTCAACGCGCTGCGGGGTCAGCCGGGCGGCTGGGCCAACCTGATCCAGACCCGGTCCGACGGAACCGTTCTGCGGGCGCTCGCTCCTGGGCACGGCATCGAGGCGGGCGCGCTCCCGGCCACCGTCATGGACGACTACGTCAACCGCGTCTGGCAGAAGTACAGTTCGTCGACGCTGACGGTGACACCCTTCGGCGACCAGCCGAACACCAAGTACTTCGGCCGGGTCTCCGGCAACGTCATGAACTTCACCAACAGCTCCGGAGCGGTCGTCACCAGCTTCCAGAAGCCCGACTCGGACAGCATCTTCGGCTGCTACAAGCGGCTCGACGCGCCCAACGACCTGGTGCGCGGCCCGATTTCACGCACCCTGTGCGCGGGCTTCAACCGCTCCACGCTGCTGACCAACCCCAACCAGCCGGACACCGGTTCCGCGAACTTCTACGTGGACACGGTGACCAACCAGTACGCCCGCAAGATCCACGCGCAGATGGCCGACGGCAAGGCCTACGCGTTCGCGTTCGACGACGTCGGCAACCACGAGTCCCTGGTCCACGACGGCAATCCGCAGGCGGCGTTCGTCACGCTGGATCCGTTCAGCTGACGGACGTTCCGAGGGGAACGGGAGCGGGGGCGCGGTGTCCGGGGCGAGAACCGCCGCCCCCGTTCCCGTTCCCGTCCCGTCATGCCCCGTCCCGTCACAGATCCTCGTCGGGATCGCATCCGGTCGCCCGCAGGCGTCACCTGCGGGTCGCCGGCATCACCCACCGCCGTCGGGGTCCACGCACAGCACGGGGACCCGCTGCACGAGGTTGTTCACGAAGCCGCCTCTGTTCCACGGCTGGTCGAGGGGCTGCGTGTGCCCCTCGGCGTCGGTGGCGCGCGCGCTGAGCACATGGTGACCCGGGGTCGCCGTCCAGCTGAAGCGCCAGGGATGCCAGGCCCAGCGATGGGCGTCATCGCGGTCCAGTTCGGCCGGAGACCAGGAGCGCCCGTCGTCCGTGCTGACCTCGACCCCGGTCACCGGCGCGCGCCCGGACCAGGCCCGCCCCTCCAGGGTGACGGCGCCCGGCCGGACCGCCCGCGACCGCGACATGAAGTCGGGGAAGCCCGGCGGGACCATCAGGGCGCGCGGGGCGATCCGGGTGACCGGTTCGCCCTCCTCACCGGCCTCCTGCCGCAGCCGGTACGCCACAGCCTGCTGGAATCCCCGGAACGGCGTCTCGGTCACCGTGATCTCGCGCAGCCACTTCACGTGCGCCATGCCGTACCAGCCGGGTACCACGAGCCGAAGGGGATGCCCGTGCTGGGGCGGCAGCGGAGCACCGTTCATCGCGTACGCCACCAGGACCTCGGGCTCGTCGCCCCGCGCCACGTCCAGCGGAAGGGCTCGCTGGTAGTCCTGCTCGATCCCGCGCTCGACCCCGTGATCCGCGCCGGTGAACACCACGTCCACCGCGTCCCGTCCGACCCCGGCCTCGGCGAGCAGCACCCGCAGCGGCACGCCCGTCCACTCGGCCGTCCCGACCGCCTCCACCAGCCATGGCTGGCTCACCGGCCGGGGTGTCAGCAGGGCGCGCCCGTTGCCCGCGCACTCCATGGTCACCCGCTGTCTGACCGCGGGATACGCCTTCACCTCGTCGATCCCGAGCAGCAGCGGGCGCCGTACCCGCCCGCCGAGAACGAGCCGCCAGGAGGCCTCTTCCGTATACGGGATGTCGTAGTGCGTGAGCACATAGTGGAGTCCCGGCGGTGTGACCTCGTACCGCAGGGCTTCCAGCGGCAGTCCGTGGTTCCGGGCGGCGAGAGCCAGCTCCTGGGCGCTGATGCCCTCGTCCGGGCCGGCCAGCCGAGCGGGTGCGCTCATGTCCTCAAGGCGATGCCCCATGGCCGCATTGTCCGCCCGCCCGCGGAGGTGGCGCTAGGCGAGGCGCGGGCCCACGCTCCGGTCCACCAGATCGCGCCAGCCGGACTCCAGACGCTCCAGCGACATGCCGCGCTGGCGGGTCAGATGACTGATCAGGGCGGGCTCCAGGTATCCCATCAGGGTCTGGGCGACGAGCTCGATGTCCGTGGCCGTGCCCGAGCCCGTCTGGCGCAGCAGCACGCACACGTGCATGAAGCGGACCCGGTACGGCGCGGAGGTGAAGCGGCGGGTGGCCTCGGGCTCGGCGGCGAGGTAGAGGTCGAGCTGTTCGAAGGTCTGGCGCAGGGCGTGGCATCCGAAGGCGTGCAGGCGCTCCACCGGTGACGCGCCGGGGCCCAGCGGGGCCGGACCGCCGATGAAGGCGGTCTGGAAGAGCTGCTCGGTGTGGTCGAGCAGGGCCATCAGCAGGCCCGTACGGTCGCCGAAGCGCCGGAAGACCGTCCCCTTGCCCACCGCCGCCGCGGTGGCGACGCCTTCCATCGTGAGTCTGGCCACTCCCTGCTCCTCGACCAGCCGGGCGGCGGCCTCCAGCAGGCGCGCCCGGTTGCGGGCGGCGTCGGCGCGCAGCGGGGCGTCATCGCGGGCGGTGAGCTCCATGAGGACGGCCTCGGCGGACGATTCCTGTCGCTTCGGAAACGGCGGGAGTGGAGTGGACATGAACCCAGCGTAACGTCACCGGCGGACAACTGGACTGCGGTCCGCTTCGGTGGTACACCTGTTAAGCGGACCTTGGTCCGCTTTGTTGCGGCAGTGTTTCATCGAGTCGGCTTTTTCCAGTTTTCGGGAGATATCCATGTCCGTACGCATCCTCGCGCTCGTCGGCAGCCTGCGCGCCGGTTCCCACAACCGTCAGCTCGCCGAGGCGGCAGTCAAGCTCGCCCCGGAGGGTGCCGAGGTCGAGCTCTTCGAGGGCCTGGCCGAGATCCCCTTCTACAACGAGGACATCGACGTCGAGGGCAGCGTCCCTGCCGCCGCTGCCCGGCTCCGCGCGGCGGCCGGCACGGCCGACGCCTTCCTGTTCTTCTCGCCCGAGTACAACGGCACCATCCCGGCCGTCCTCAAGAACGCCATCGACTGGCTGTCCCGCCCGTTCGGCGCCGGCGCCTTCAGCGGCAAGCCGGTCGTCGTCGTCGGCACCGCGTACGGCCAGTTCGGCGGCGTCTGGGCGCAGGACGAGGCCCGCAAGGCCGTGGGCATCGCCGGCGGCACCGTCCTCGAAGACATCAAGCTCTCCGTCCCCGGCTCCGTGGTCCGCTTCGCGGAGACGCACCCGGTCGACGACGCCGAGGTCGCCGCCCAGATCGCCGAGGTCGTGAACCGGCTGCACAGCCACGTCGGCGCGTCCGCAGCCGCCTGACAACTCCCTTGTGGGCCGGCCCGGTTGGCCCGGGCCGGCCTTCGGCATGTCGCGGCTCCGTCACCACGTGTCCCAAGATCGCCACGCCTCTGGCGGAGCCCCGTCCTCCGCGACACGATGCCCGCATGAAGAGTGATCTCTTTTCCAGTGACCACATGGTGCAGCCCGCGGTGGCGCCGGGCATGACCGTCCAGAACGCCAAGTCCATCAAGTACGCCGTCCAGGGCGAGATGTTCGCGCGCCAGGGCGCGATGGTCGCCTACCGGGGCAATCTCCAGTTCGAGCGCAAGGGCCAGGGCGTGGGCGGCATGCTCAAGCGCGCGGTCACCGGCGAGGGACTTCCTCTGATGACCGTCCGCGGGCAGGGCGAGGCCTGGTTCGCGCACGAGGCGCAGAACTGCTTCATCGTGGGCATCGAGCCCGGAGACGTGTTCACGGTCAACGGCCGCAACATCCTGTGCTTCGACGCCACGTTGTCGTACGAGATAAAGACCGTGAAGGGCGCGGGCATCAGCGGCGGCGGCCTGTTCAACAGCGTCTTCACCGGTCACGGCAGCCTGGGACTGATATGCGAGGGCAACCCGCTGGTGATTCCCGTCTCGCAGCAGCAGCCGGTGTTCGTCGACACGGACGCGGTCGTCGGCTGGACGGCACACCTGCGCACCTCACTGCACCGCTCGCAGTCGTTCGGCTCGATGATCCGCGGGGGCTCCGGCGAGGCCGTTCAGCTGAAGCTGGAGGGCGAGGGCCACGTCGTCGTACGTCCCAGTGAGGCGACACCGCAGAAGCCGCAGCAGCACTGACCCGGAAGACACCCGTGGGGGCCCCGCCTCCCGGCGGGGCACCCTCACGTCGTCCGTCCGTCAGTGGCCCGCGGCGGGGGTGTTGGCGGCGGTGACGTTGACGGCGGCCCAGGCCTTGCCCACCGCCTTGTACTCGGCGCTGCTCGCCCCGTACATGTCGGCGGCGGCCTTGAGCGTGGCCTTGCGCGCGTCATGGAAGTCGGTCGTGGAGACCATGTAGCGGGTCAGCGCCCGGTAGAAGATGGCGGTGGCCTTGGTGCGGCCGATGCCGGACACCCGGGAACCGTCGTACGTCGGCGAGTCGTAGGTCACGCCGCCGATCGTCTTGCGGCCGCTGCCCTCGGCGAGCAGGTAGTACGCGTGCGAGGAGACACCGGAGCCGGCGTGCACCTCGGTGTCGTACGCGGCGGGCGACCAGTAGTCGATCGCCTCCTCGAGCCGGTCGAGGGACGGGTGGTCGAGGCGGCGCAGGAACTTCTGGGCGAGGCCCAGCTTCTCGCCCACCAGGTAGTTCGGCGGGTTCTTCGGGTTGTTGGCCGAGAACTCGACGTTCGAGCCGAAGACGTCGGCGAGCGACTCGTTGAGGGCGCCCGGCTCGCCGTACTGGTTGCCGTCCTCGTCCACGCGGGTGGGTTCGAGAGCGGCGGTCGCGTCGACGACGCCGTGGGTCAGCTCATGACCGGTGACGTCGAGGACGACGAGCGGCTTCTTGAACCACTGGCCGTCGCCGTCGCCGTACAGCATGCAGCCGCACGTCGAGTCCCAGAAGGCGTTGCCGACCTTGTCGCCGAAGTGGACCATTCCCCGGGCACCGGCGCTGTTGTTCTTGATGCCCTTGCGGCCGAAGGTCTTCTTGTAGAAGTCCAGGGTCTTGGTGATGCCGTACTGGGCGTCGACCGCCGCGGTGGCCCGACTCGAAGTGGTACCGGTGCCCCACTTGTTGTCGCCGTCGGTGAACTTCTTGCCCCGCGCGAAGGACTCCAGCTCCTGCCCCTTGGCGTCCCGGGTCTCGGTGTTCCACCGCTTCGGGTCCTTGAGGAGGTAGCTGGTCCGCGCGGTCCGGGTGGTGGTGAGCGCCACCTTGCCCGCGAAGAGGGAGGCTCCGCTCCCGGTGGCCGTGGCCGGGTAGTGGCCCGCGGCGGAGACGCCCGTCAGGCCGGAGAGCCCGGTCGCCATGCCGGTCTGCGGGGTCGCGTGCTCGCCCCGCTCGCGCAGCGTGTCCGCCAGCGACGGCGATATGAACTCGTCGCTCTCCGGGGTGCTGCTGCGGATCCGGCCGGACCGCGCGTCCACGACGACCGTGCGGGAGCCGCCGGCCTGCGTGGTGTCGCTGTCCCTGACGAGCACCTGGTAGGCGAGCGCGGCGGCGCCGTCGCGGGCGTCCACGACGAGACGGGCACTGCCCGCGTCGCCCTTCGCGGCCGCCGCGGCCTTGCGCTCCGCCTCCTGGGGCGTCAACTTCGCCTCGACCGTGGACGGTTCGACCATGTGGTCGGCGGCCCGGGTCACGCCCAGGTACTGCGCGCGCTCGCCGAGGTGGACGACCAGGTCGCCGCCGAGGACCGGAAGGCCCTGGTGGGTGCGGACGAAGCGGACGTGCTGCTTTCCGTCCGGGTCCGTCATCACGTCCTTGGCCTGAAGCGTGTCGCCCTGGGTGACACCGGTGGCCGAGGCGTGCGCGAACGCCGCCGCCCTGGCGGCGGCCACCGGCGACGCGGCCGAAGTCGCCGCGCGGGCGGGCCCGTCGGGGGCGGCCGCGAAGGCGGGGCCCGGGAGCGTGGCGGCCGTCGTCACCGCGACGGCGATCGCCACGCGGCGTATGTGGGGTCTACGCACTGAGTTCCTTTGCACAGGGCGGCCGGGATCGCCGACCGCCGTACGGCACAGCGCTGTTGGGCGCCGTGGGGGGCTGTCGGGCCCCGAGTCGCCACCCTCACCGATTCATCATGTACATGTAAAGCAGAAAGATCCCTTTTCTTGCTTTTGGGGGCTTCTCTTTACGAATGTTTACTTTTCGGTGATCGCCGAGTGACCAACAGTGCGCCGCCCGGACAGATGTGAGGGGGAATGAGGTGGTTGCCTGGCGAAGCCGATTACCGCGCGCATGTGACCCATGTCGCACCACCCCGGCCCGGAGCGGTCGGCCCGGAGGTGCGGGCCGGGATGGGTCAGATCGTGCGGTCGGCGAGGGCGGACAGCACCGTCCGCAGGTCCGCCGCGGGCCCCGGGGCGAGGGGCACGCCCGCGAGGAGCGTGTCCGCGGCGGTCAGATGGCGGCGCGCCTCACGCACGGCCGCCGTACGACCGCCCGCACGCTCGACGAGGACCGCCGCGCGGCGTACGCCCTCGCCGTCGAGCGAGGCGGAGGACCCCAGGAGGGCGGCGAGTTCGGAGCCACCGGGGGCCCCGAGGGCCGCGAGGACCGGCAGGGTCTTCTTCCCCTGCCGCAGATCCCCGTGGACCGGCTTGCCGGTGACCGACGGATCACCCCAGATGCCCAGCACGTCGTCGGCGATCTGGAAGGCGACGCCGAGATGGCGTCCGGCGCGGTCCAGCACGGTCACGGTCCCGCCCGACGCCCCGGCCAGCCGGGCGCCGATTGCCAGCGCGCAGCCGAGCAGCGCACCGGTCTTGCGCTCGGCCATCGTCTCGTACTCCCCGACGCCCACCGCCTCGGGCCCGGTCCAGGGGCGGTCGGCGAACAGCAGGTCGTCGGCCTGGCCGCGGACCAGGTCGCCGAGAGCCGTGGTCAACTGCCGTACGGCGGGACCGGCATGGGGAGTCAGGGCCACGGTCTCCACGGCCAGCGCGAACAGGGCGTCGCCCGCGAGGACGGCGGGACCGGTGCCGTACGCCTTCCACAGGGCGGGGCGGCCGCGACGCAGCGCGTCACCGTCCATTATGTCGTCGTGGAGCAGCGAGAAGGTGTGGACGAGCTCCACCGCGACGGCCCCCGGCACACCCGCCTCCGCGGGGCCCGAGACGGCCTCCGCCCCGAGGACGGCCAGCGCCTGCCGCACGCCCTTGCCCTGGCTGTGGTCGGCGGGAGCGCCGCCGACCTCGCACCGGCCGAGCGCGTATCCGGCCATCTCGGCGACCCAGGGGTGCAGCCCGTCGACCGCCTCGGCCAGGGCGGGGGCGGCGAGTTCACGGCAGCGGCGCAGGATCCGCGCCGCGGTGGGCGGCGCCGGGAGGGTCGAGGCCGTCGAGGGCTGCAGGGCGGTCGAGGTCATCGCGCGGCCTCCGCCTCGTCGCTTCCCGACGGCAACCCGAGCTCTGTACGCGCCCGTTCGACCAGCTGCCGGGCGTGCCGCAGTCCGATGCCCTCCAGCGCCACGGCCAACTCGTCAAGTTCGGCGGCGGTTTCGGCGTGGTCCCGGCCGAGACGGGCGAGGGACTTGACCAGTCCGAGCCGGGACAGGGCCCGGCCGCGGGGCTCGCTCATCGCCTCGAACTCGGCCAGCGCCTGCGCGTAGACATCGCGGGCCTGCTCGTAACGCCCGTCGCGGTAGAGGACGTTGCCGCGCATCTTGTGGTTGTAGGCGAGCGCGCCGGACAGCTTCATCGCGCGGCAGGACACCTCCGCCTCGCTCAGCAGCTCCAGCGCGCGCTCCGCGTCCCCGTCGCGCACGGAGACGATGTCCGCGAGTCCGCGCAGCGCCCAGGCGTGGCCGCGCCGGTCCTCGGCGCGGGCGGCGATCTCGGCCGCCTCCTCGAACATGGCGTACGCGCTGTCGTACGCACCGGTGTTGCGGTGGATCTGGGCGATGCCCTCCAGGGCCCACACCGTGTGCCGGGCCTCGCCACGCTTGCGGGCCTCGGCCAGCAACTGCTCGTGGAGAGCGGTCACGGCCGCGTAGTCGCCCTGGATGCGGCCGGTCTCCGCCATGCCTGCCAGGGAGTATCCGCGCACCACGACATCCCCCGCCTGTCCGCCGAGTTCGGCGGCCAGCCGCAGCAGCCGCCATGCCAGCGGGAAGGCTCCGCGCTGGCGGGCCAGCGTGCCACCGCTCCACAGCGCCCACGCCATCGCGGCCGGGTCACCGGCCTCACGGGCGGTGCGGTAACTCGCCTTCCACGCCCGGTCGGCGTCCGCCACCTGCCCGAGCCGGCGGTGCGCCTCGGCGACCGCGAGGCCCGACCGGGCCGCCTCGGCCCGAGCGCCCGTGCGCTCGGCGGCGCGCAGTTGCTCGGTGCCCGCCGCGAGGACGTCGGTCAGCGAGGAGTTCACGGACAGGGTGGTCAAAGCGCCCTGGTACTCCGGGGCGAAGGCCTTGCCGTACATGAATGCCTTTCCGTAAGTCACCGGCCGTGCGCGTGTGATCGCGGCCCGGCGGTGCTGCTGTATCTGGCTCCTGTGAGGCGTTGACGTGCGACGACCCAGCTATACGCTCGGCGTATACATGGCATGTATACGCACGAGGTATAGTGCGCCCGATTTCCACCGGTGAATTCCTGCTCCCTGGAGGTCGGCGCGCCACCCGCCTGTTGCCGATCAAGACGACGATCGCCTCCGCGAGGTTGCCTGGCGGCCCGAAACGCGTTGCGGGGCGGCCCGAACGGGACGCAGGATGGCGGAAGTCGACCTTCTCCCCACGGAAAGCAGGCGCCCATGCCCGCAGGCCCGATGCACGCCGACGAGGCGCGGATCGACGGTCCGCTCGTACGACGCCTGCTGGCCGAGCAGTTCCCGCAGTGGGCCGAATTGCCCCTGAAACGCGTGGAGTCGGCAGGGACCGTCAACGCCCTCTACCGTCTTGGCGACGACATGGCCGTCCGCCTCCCGCGGATCGCGGGCGGCGCCGACGACGTGGCCAAGGAGCACGCGTGGCTGCCGCGGCTCGCCCCGATGCTCCCGTTCCCGGTCCCCGAGATCCTCGGGCTCGGCACCCCGGCGGCGGGCTATCCGTGGCACTGGGCGGTCCTGCGCTGGCTCGACGGCGACCTGCCGACACCGGAGGCCCTTCCCGACGCGCAGGCGCTGGCCGCCGATCTGGGCGCGTTCGTCGCCGCCCTGCACGGGATCGACCTGCCCCGCGGACCGACCGCCTACCGCGGTGTGCCGCTGGCCACCGTGGACGCCGAGACGCGATCGGCGATCGGCGAACTCCGCGGCACGATCGACACACGGGCCGCGACAGCGGTCTGGGAGGAATCGCTCGCGGCGCCGTCGTGGACGGGCCCGCCGCTGTGGCTCCACTCGGACCTGATGCCGATGAACCTCCTGACCCACCGGGGCCGCCTCACGGCCGTCCTCGACTTCGGGACCCTCGGCACCGGCGATCCGGCCTGCGACTTCATCCCGGCCTGGAACCTCCTGCCGGCCGGAGCGAGGTCCGGCTTCCGGGAGGCCGTGGGCGCCGACGACGCCGGCTGGGCACGCGGCCGCGGCTGGGCCCTGTCCATGGCCCTCATCCAACTCCCGTACTACCGCACCACGAACCCGGTGATGGCGGGCAACGCCGCCCATGTGATCCGCGAGGTGCTGGCCGACCGCCGGCGTTCGTAACCGACGTCACTCCACCAGAGCCTGCGTGCCGAGGACACCGAGGAGGGCGAGGCGTTCGGCGTCCTCCGTGCCGGGCTCGGCCGTGTAGACCATGATCCGCAGGTCGCCGCCGGCGACGCTGAGCACATCGCAGTCCAGCGTCACGGCGCCGACCTGGGGATGATCGATGATCTTGCGGGACGCCTCGTGGCGGCCGACGGTTCCCGAGTCCCACAGCTCCGCGAACCGCACACTGTTCGCGCACAGCTCCTCGATCAGCTGCATCAGGCGCCGGTCCGTCGGATACCGGCTCGCGGTCGCGCGCAGGTCGGCGGCGAGCGTCGCCTCGAAGGCGCGCCGCTCCCGCGGTGTGTGCCGTACCCGGCTGCCGGGTCCCACGAAGTTGCGCCAGACGCCGTTGCGTTCATTGCCGCGCCACCCCGAGGGATCACCCAGCAGAGCCGCGTACAGCGGGTTCGCCAGCAGCAGGGTCCACGCCGCGTCGTACACCGCCACGGGCGTTCCGTTCAGCCGGTCGAGCAGCCGGTGAACGCCCGGGGTGATGTGGGCGGGCACCATGCCCCGGCCCGGCGGCACCAGCCCGGCCACCTGGAAGAGGTGCTCACGCTCGGCTCCGGACAGCCGCAGCGCCCGGCCCAGGGCCTCGACGACCTGCTCCGAGGGGTGGGCCGCCCGGCCCTGTTCGAGGCGGGTCACGTAGTCCACCGAGATGCCCGCGAGCAGGGCCAACTCCTCGCGGCGCAGTCCGGCCGCGCGCCGGTTCCCGCCGCCGGGCAGCCCGGCCGCCTCCGGTGAGACCCGGTCGCGCCAGCGCCGCACCGTCCGCCCGAACTCCGTGTTCGCCATGCCACCAACTGTGCACCTCCGGGCGCGGACCTGCCTGGTACCGGCAGTCCCAGGAAGACCGGACTCCTGGCTGTCCGCACCACGCCGCCGGACTCTGGACGCATGACCACAACACTCATCACCGGAGCGAACAAGGGCCTCGGCTTCGAGACCGCCCGTCAGCTCGTCGCGGCAGGCCACACCGTCTACGTGGGCAGCCGGGACCCGGAGCGCGGCCGGCGTGCCGCACGGGGACTCGGGGCGCGCGCGGTCGTCATCGACGTCACCGACGACGCGTCCGTCGCCGCCGCGGCGAAGACCGTCGAGGCCGAAGGCGGCCTGGACGTCCTGATCAACAACGCGGGCATCGAAGGGCGCGCCGAAGGGAACAGCGTGTTCGGTGCCGCGGACGTCACCGCCGGGATGATGCGCGAGCTGTTCGGGACGAACGTCTTCGGTCTCGTCCGCGTCACCCACGCCTTCCTGCCCCTGCTCCGGCGGTCCGCCGCCCCGGTCGTGGTGAACCTCAGCAGCGGCCTGGCCTCGCTGACGCGGGTCACCGACCCGTCGAGCCCGTCCCACGCCTACCCGGGCGTCGCCTATCCGGCGTCCAAGACGGCCGTCAACATGATCACCGTGCAGTACGCGAAGGCGTTCCCGGACATCCGGATCAACGCGGTGGAGCCGGGCTACACCGCCACGGATCTGAACGGCAACACGGGGACGCAGACCGTGGCGGAGGGCGCCGGGATCATCGTGCGGATGGCGCGGATCGGCCGGGACGGGCCGACCGGCGGCTTCTTCGACGCGGCGGGCCCGGTCCCGTGGTGACCACGACACCCCTCCACACTATGGAACACATATTCGATTATCGGGGTACGCTGGCCGTATGGCCATGCACCTCCAGGGCTCACTCTTCGATCAGACCGACGAACTCCGCACCGGTCCGCTGAACGGGATGCGCCGCACCGCGCTGGGCGACGGCGCCTGGATCGACCTGCTGCCCGGCTGGCTGAGCGGGGCCGACGAGCTCTTCGCCCGCCTCGCCGCCGAGGTGCCGTGGCGGGCCGAGCGGCGCCAGATGTACGAGCAGGTGGTGGACGTACCCCGGCTGCTCGCCCACTACCGCGCCGACGATCCGCTGCCGCATCCCGTCCTGGACGAGGCCCGGGACGCGCTGTCCGCGCACTACGCCGACGAGCTGGGCGAACCGTTCACCACGGCCGGGCTCTGCTACTACCGGGACGGCCGCGACAGCGTGGCCTGGCACGGGGACAGAATCGGCCGGGGCGCCCGGGAGGACACGATGGTCGCCATCGTGTCCGTGGGCGCCCCGCGGGATCTCGTACTGCGGCCCCGCCGCGGCGGGGACACCGTGCGGCGCCCGCTGGGCCACGGCGACCTCATCGTGATGGGCGGCTCCTGCCAGCGCACCTGGGAGCACGCGATCCCCAAGACGGCGCGGGCGTCGGGACCGCGGATCAGCGTCCAGTTCCGCCCCGACGGGGTGAGCTGACCCGCCCGGCCGTTCCCGCGGGGGCCGGTCCGCTCACGGCGCGAGCTGCGCCTGCACCGCCGGCGCGTACCGGTCGACGATGGTGTCGATCGTGGTGGCGCGCAGGTGCGTGCCGCGGGCGATGCCGTACATCACCCCGAGGCCGAGCAGGGTGCTCACGGCGAGTTCCGCGCGCAGGCCCGCGTCCGGCCCGCTCAGGCGCCCGGCGAGGCGTTCGCTGACCTGGGTGCGGAAGTTGGCGCGCAGTATGTCGCCCTGTTCGCCCTGGAGCGGGGCGAAGACGATCCGCAGGACGGGGTCGGCGCCGCGCTGGGTCTGGCCTTCGAGGAGGTGCCGGACCATGTGCCGGCCGAGCTCCTCCAGCGGGGCGTCCAGCAGCGCGTCGGCGTCGGACTCGAAGGACATGACACGGGCGAACAGTGCGTCCTTGTTGCCGAAGTACTTGAGGATCAGCGGCGCGCTCACCCCCGCCCGGTCGGCCACCGCCTTGAGGGTGATGTCCGCGTGGGCGTGCCGGGCCAGCAGATACCGGGCCGCGCGCAGGATCGCCGCCTTGCTCGCCTCGGCGTCGCGCCGGGGCGCGGGGGCGGTTTCCCGCTCCGACGCGGCGGAGACCGGCGGCTCGCCGGGCACCGGCACGGTCGCCGGCTGCTCGCCGGACACCGGCACGGTCGGGGACGCCGCGCGACCGGACTGCGGGGTGGTCACGGTGCTCATGCTCCTTCGAGGGCCTCGTCGCGGGGTGCGCCGGTACGACGGCCGGTGCGCCGGGTCTCGCGGGAGGCGGGGTCGGTGGGTATCGACAGGGCGGCCGCACAGGCCACCAGTGCGACCGTACCCGCCATGGCGAAGGCCAGCAGATAGCCGTGCAGCGTGGGCACCGGGGCCCCCGCGACGAGGTTCGTGTGGTGCACCAGCACGGCGGCCACCGCGGCGCTGCACACGGCCTGCCCGATGGTGCGCATCAGGACGTTGACGCCGTTGGCCGAAGCCGTCTGCCCGGCCGGCACCGCGCGCAGGATCAGGGTGGGCAGGGCGGAGTAGGCGAAGGTGGTGCCGATCGCGCAGACCGTGGCGCCCAGGATGATCATCCAGAGGTCGCGGCTGTCCGCGATCCGCAGGACGTAGCCGGAGGCGATGATCGCCGTGCCGAGGGCCAGCGTCACCCGGGGTCCGCGGGCTGCCGAGA
Source organism: Streptomyces sp. NPDC060027 (assembly GCF_042737005.1). NCBI lineage: Bacteria > Bacillati > Actinomycetota > Actinomycetes > Kitasatosporales > Streptomycetaceae > Streptomyces > Streptomyces sp. NPDC060027. The sequence goes on along the minus strand of NZ_JBHWVI010000017.1, from coordinate 42,580 downwards.
TCCGCGCCGAGACGGGCGAGAGCAGCAGCATGGTCACCCCGCCGGGCAGCAGGCACAGGCCGGTCGCCACGATGGACAGGCCGAGCCCGTAGCCGGTGGCCGCGGGCGCCTGGACGAGCTGCGCGGTGACCAGCGAGTTCCCGTAGAAGGCGAAGCCGGTCAGGAGGGCGGCGATGTGCGGCAGGGCGACGCGCGGGCGGGCGGCCAGCCTCAGGTCGACGAGGGGGCGTTCGGTCCGCAGCTGCTGGCGCCACCACAGCGCGAGGACGGCGGCGCAGGCGGCGAACAGGCCGAGGATCGCGGGGCTGGTCCAGCCCCAGGTGCCGCCCTGCGACACGGCGAGCAGCAGACACACCAGTCCGGCGGCCAGGCCCAGCGCGCCCACCGTGTCGAAGCGGCCCGGCTCCCGGACGGGCGACTCGCGCACCGCCCACCAGGCCAGCGTCAGTCCGACGGCGCCGAGCGCGGTCGTCGCCCAGAACATCACGTGCCAGTCGGCGTACTGGACCAGGAGCGCGGCGAGAGGGAGGCCGAGCGCGGCGCCGATGCCGACGGTGGAGCTCATCAGCGCGACGGCGGAGCCCGTGCGCTCCGGCGGCAGCTCGTCGCGCAGGATGCTGATCGACAGCGGGACCACGGCGGCCGCCGCGCCCTGCAGCGCCCGCGCCACGATCAGGACGCGGATGTCCGAGGTGAGCGCGCACATCAGCGAGCCGAGCGTCATCATCCCGAGCGCCATGAGCAGCACACGCCGCTTGCCGTACATGTCTCCCGCGCGGCCCAGGACGGGAGTCAGCACGGCTCCGGCGAGAAGGGTCGCCGTCACCATCCAGGAGACCGCGCCCGGCGAGGCGCCGGTCAGCCGGGGCAGGTCGGGCAGCAGCGGGACGACCACCGTCTGCATGACGGCCATGAGTATCCCGCCGAACGCCAGGACGGGGATCGCGAGCCGCTCGCGCAGAGCCGCCATCGGCACTCCAGAAGTAGACGCGAAGAACGAGGTGAATGGCAATTCACCATAGCGGTGAATTGCCATTCACCTCAAACGCCGTCCGTTTCTCGCGAGGTGGCGGGAGGTGTCTACCGGCGCGCGCGGGCCTGCACGCCGCGGGCCACCTTCGGCCCGAGCCAGCGCTTGAAGCGGCGCAGGGCCTCCAGGCGTCCGGCGGCGCGGTCGATCCGGTAGTACAGCTGCGGCGGGACGTACGGCAGCAGTGGCGAGTGCCGCTGCCCGAGCAGCGCGAACATCTGCGCCGGCGGAAGGCGGATGTAGCGCGGCAGGTTCTCGTACCACTGCGCGCTGTGGCGGGCCGCGCTCTGCACCGACAGGAGCTCCGCCTTGCGCTCCCGCTCGTAGTGGGCGAGGGCGGATTCGAGGTCGGCGTGCTCCCGCAGCGCTCGGGCCAGGGAGATGGCGTCCTCCAGGGCGAGGGTGGTGCCCGCGCCGATCGAGTAGTGGGTGGTGTGGGCGGCGTCGCCGAGCAGGACGAGGTTGCCGCGGTGCCAGGTCCGGTTGGTCAGGGTGCGGAAGGTGAGCCACCGCGCGCTGTCGTCGGCCTGCGCCCGGCCGATCAGCTCGTGCCCGTCCAGCAGGTCGGCGAAGAGCTTCTCCAGCAGCGCGAGACCGTCGGACTCACTCGCCGCGTCGAGCCCGAGGCCGGACCAGGTCCGCGGGGAGCACTCGACGACGAGGGTGCTCCGGTCGTCGCCGAACCGGTAGGCGTAGCACCAGATCCAGCCGTGGTACGTCTCCACGAAGGAGAAGGTGAAGGAGTCGAAGACCTTGGTGGTACCGAGCCAGATGTAGTAGTTGCGCCCGAGCTCGAACTCGCTGCCGAAGTGGTCGGCGTGGCGCTCGCGCAGGGCGCTGTTGACTCCGTCCCCGGCGACGACGAGATCGGCGTCCGGCAGCCGGTCGGCCGCGATCTCCCGCTCGTACTCGACACGGACACCCAGCGAGCGGGCCCGCTCGGCGAGCAGTTCGAGCATCCGGCGGCGGCCGATACCGAATCCCTCGTCACCGGGGTGCACGGTCGTTCGGTCCCCGACATGGGCGACGCCGTCGCTCCAGGAGACCGAGTTCTCGCTGACGGCGAGCGCGGACACGGGGTCGCCCTCGCGCAGCTTGTCGAGCAGGCCCGCCCAGTAGGTCACGCCCCAGCCGTAGGTCGATCCGGCCGGGTTCCGCTCATGGACGGTGATGTCATGGGACGGGTCCTGGAGCTTCATCAGGATCGAGAAGTACAGGCTTGCGGGTCCGCCACCGACGCACGCGATCTTCACGCGCACTCCCCTATGTTGCACAAAGTGGTCAATTGATCACGAAGGGTAGCAGGGGGTGCCGCCCCCGCAGTTCACGCCAGATCGCGGGCGTGAGCCGCGCCACCGACCACAGACCACGGCCGCAAGGTCATCGGCGCCAGGCCTCCCGACAGGAGGATTTCCGCCTGCGGGTGTGCGCGAGCACCCGCGACAGCAAGATCATCTTCATTCAACCTTGCACGACATATACGCGATTGTCCGGATCGCGGCCAACCGACATGCGGCAATTTCTCCTGCTGTTTGACGACCCGATAGGCATATCGGGTCATCAACACAGCTGATCACAGGAGGTCTTCGCATGCCGGAACTCACTCGTCGCCGTGCCCTCGGGGTCACTGCCGCGCTGGTCGCGGCCGCCGGGGCCCAGCCCCTCACCGCGTCCGCCGCCTCCGCGTCGCCGGAACGGCCGACCGACCCGCGCTCGTCCATGGCCGACCACCACCACGGCGGCCCGGAAGCCTTCGACGAGGTCTACCAGGGGCGCCGCATGGAAGGCCGCCCGGTCACCGGGGGAGGTCACCATCACGGCGGCGGATACGCCGTGTTCATCGACGGCGAGGAGCTGCACGTGATGACCAACGCGGACGGCAGCTGGATCAGCGTCGTCAGCCACTACGCCCCCGTGCCCACCCCGCGAGCCGCCGCACGGGCCGCCGTCGTGGAGCTCCAGGGCGCGCCGCTCGTGCCCTTCGCCGCCAACTGAACCACCCCGCAAGAAGATCGTGGAGTCCCGCACATGACCGTACGCAAGAACCAGGCGAAGCTGACCGCCGACGAGAAGCGGCGCTTCGTCGACGCGCTGCTCCAGCTCAAGCGCAGCGGAACGTACGACACCTTCGTCACGACGCACAACGCGTTCATCCTCGGCGACACCGACAACGGCGAGCGGACGGGCCACCGTTCACCGTCGTTCCTGCCCTGGCACCGCAGATTCCTTCTCGCGTTCGAGCGGGCCCTCCAGTCCGTGGACCCGTCGGTGGCGCTGCCCTACTGGGACTGGAGCAGCGACCGTACGGCGCGCTCGTCCCTCTGGGCGCCCGACTTCCTCGGCGGCACCGGACGCAGCCTGGACGGCAGGGTGATGGACGGCCCGTTCGCCGCCTCGGCGGGCAACTGGCCGGTCAACGTCCGCGTCGACAGCCGTACGTATCTGCGCCGATCTCTGGGCAGCGGGGTCCGGGAACTGCCGACCCGCGCCGAGGTGGACTCCGTGCTCGCCATGGAGACGTACGACATGGCGCCCTGGAACAGCGCCTCGGACGGCTTCCGCAATCACCTCGAAGGCTGGCGGGGCGTCAATCTGCACAACCGGGTGCACGTCTGGGTGGGCGGCCAGATGGCCACCGGAGTCTCCCCCAACGACCCGGTCTTCTGGCTGCACCACGCCTTCATCGACAAGCTGTGGGCGGACTGGCAGCGCCGTCACCCCCGCTCCGGCTATCTGCCGCTCACCGGCACGCCGAACGTCGTCGACCTCGGCGACACGATGAAGCCGTGGAACGACACGCGGCCGGCCGACCTGCTCGACCACACCGCGTTCTACACGTTCGACGCCGCCTGATCCCGGCCTGCCCGTACCCGGCGGCCCCTCCCCGGGGGCCGACCGGTCACGGGCCGCCGCGTGCGGACCGGCCGAGCGCCGGTCGTCCTCGTGTCCGTCCCGTGGCCTCGGTTCCTCGCCAGGTCGCCACCGCGCAGAGGTAGCCGCTTCTACGTCGCCACCGCGCAGAGGGAGCGGCTTCTAGGTCGCCACCGCGTAGAGGTAGCCGTTCTCGCTGCTCACGAAGGCCGTCCCGTCCGCCACGGCCGGTGCCGAGTAGACGGGCGCACCGGTGTCGAACCTCCAGCGTGACGCACCGGTGCCGGCGTCCACCGCGTACAGGTGGTGATCGGTGGCGCCGATGCAGACGACCTCACCGGCCACGACGGGCGCCGCGAGGCCGCGTTTGCGGGTGGCGAACTTCCATCGCCCGTGACCGGCGGGGTCCACCGCGCGCAGCTTGCCGTCGGCCGAGCCGGCGTAGACGCCCCCGTCGGCGACGGCCGGCGCCGAGAACGCGGCGCCGACGTCGGGCGACTTCCAACGCTGCTCGCCGTCCGCCGCACGCACCGCGTAGAGCGTGCCCTTGTCACTGCCGGCGTAGACCACGCCGTCGACCACGGCGGGAGGGCCGAACACGGTGCCTTCGGTGGCGAAGCTCCAGCGCTGGTCGCCGGTGGCCGCGTCCACCGCGTACAGACTCCCGCGGCTCGCGGCGTACACCGCCCCGTCGGCCACCACCGGCCGCCCGGACACGAAGCTGTCGGCGCGGTGCACCCAGCGCCGCTCGCCCGTCGCGGCGTCCACCGCGTGCACGCCGCCGTCCGCCCCGCCGACGTACGCGAGGTGGACCACGCCGGCCGCGTGGATCGCCTCCAGCGCCTCGGCGAGCCCCGCTCCGAGCGCCAGCACCGGCCCCTCCGCCCAGGGGCCGTGCACCGCCAGGGCCTCGCCCAACGCGATCCCGGGTACGTACGCCGTCGCGAGCCACGCGGGCGAGCCGTCCGGATCGGCGTCGACGACGCCCGCGGTGAAGACGCCGTTCACCCGCCGGGCGGCGGCCACCTCCCTGGCGAACCGGCGGCGGAACTCGGCGTCCTCCGCCAGTTCCGGGCGCACCAGCTCGACCGCCACCGCACGCCCTCCGGGCGACCGGCCCAGGTACACGCGTCCCATTCCGCCCGCCCCGAGCCGCCCCACGATCCGGTAGCGCCCGACCTGCCGGGGATCCCCCGCTTCCAGCGCCTCTGTTGCCTCCACAGCCCCCACCCCTGCCCCGCTCCCCGGCATCCGCCGAAGGTCCCTCATCCTTCCCGACACGCACCGTGCTCGCACTACCGTCCGGATACGACGTCGCGATCCGCCCGGAGGGCTCAACGGGCGGATCGCGCAAGGGATTCGGGGCGGGAAGCGGGGCGGGAAACAGGCGCCGGTGGAAGGCTCCGCGGCGCGGGGAACGCCGGAGGGTCAGGCTCCGCCCGACTCCTCGGTCCGGCATTCCGGGTGGCCCCAGCCCTGGGCGTTCTTGGCGATGGGCTCGCCCGCCGCGTAGGACCGGCCGCACATGCACCGGCCGGGGAACTTGGCCTTGATGGTGCGGCTCGACGTGCCCTGCCGGGCGGCCTTGGCCGCGGGGCGGCGACGGGAGGCCCCGGAGGGGGCGGGGGTGTCGGGTGACGCGGGCGGTTCCGCGGACCCGAGGTCGCTGCCCGCGGGCTGCTGCACGATCGCGGCCTGGCTGGCGGCACGGTCGGCGAAGTCGTTCAGCCGGTCGCCGTCGACCTGGTGGGCGGGGACGTAGCGGAACTCCACCGTGCGGCCGTCCAGGAGTTCGTCGATCCGGGCGACCAGTTCCTGGTTGGCGACGGGCTTGCCCGCGGCCGTCTTCCAGCCCTTGCGCTTCCAGCCCGGCAGCCAGGTCGTGACGGCCTTCATCGCGTACTGGGAGTCCATCCGGATCTCCAGCGGCACGTCCGGCGCGATCGCCGTCAACAGGCGTTCCAGCGCGGTCAGTTCGGCGACGTTGTTGGTCGCGGTGCCCAGCGGTCCCGCCTCCCAGCGGGTCGGGGTCTCGTCCCCGTCGGCGACGACCCAGGCCCATCCGGCGGGTCCCGGGTTTCCCTTCGAAGCCCCGTCACAGGCGGCCACAACGCGTTCAGGCATGCCCCCGATCATGCCACGCCCGGCCGAGGACACCGCCCACGGGGCGCGGGCTCACCGCACCCCGGAGAAGCCGGCGGTGGCCAGCAGACGCCGACCGAGCGGGCCGGCTGCCGGGCCGCGCGGAGGTTCCGCAGATCGTGGGAAAGCGTCAGGGCACGTCCCGCATCACACGTCGTTCATCTTCGGCATCTCGCCCTGGGTCGTCGACATGTCGATGACGGAGAACGACGCGCCCTGCGGGTCGCTCAGCGCCGCGAACCGGCCGAACGGGCTGTCCATCGGCCCGAAGCGCAGGATCGCGCCACGCTCGGTCGCCTTCGCCACCGCCTCGTCGCAGTTCCCGACGGTGAAGTAGACGTTGACGTACGACGGCACCTCGGGCGGGAATTCGTCCGTCATCCTCATCCGGCCGAGGACCGGCTTGTCGCCGACGCTGAAGATGCGGAAGTCGACGTTGTCGTCCTGCACCTGCTGGGCGCTGAAGGGGAAGACCGCCGGGAAGAACGGGTCGGACTTCTCGGGCTCGCGGGTGAAGACCTCGGCCCACGCGTACGCGCCGGGTTCACCGATCGACTCGAAGCCCTCGTGGACGCCCGCCTGCCAGACACCGAAGACGGCCCCACTGGGGTCCCGGGCCAGCGTCATGGTGCCGAAATCACCGACCTGCATCGGCTCCATCAGAACCTCACCGCCGTTGGCCCTGATCTTCGCGGCGGTCGCGGCGGCGTCGGGCGAGGCGAAGTACAGGCACCAGGCGGACTGGCCCTCCTGTCCGGGCATCGGCGGGACGACAGCGGCCACCGCCTTGCCGTCGGAGTAGGCCTGCGTGTAGTTCCCGTACTCCGAGGACGCCTCGCCGAACGTCCAGCCGAGCACGTCCCCGTAGAAACTCTTGGCCCCTTCGACATCGCTGAACATCGCGTCCGCCCAGCAGGGCGTTCCTTCAGGCTGTACGGCCATGACTCGACCTTCTCCGGTTCGGTGAACGATTGCGCTGTTCACGCTAGCCAGCCTTCGTGCGGGCCGCGCGCCGAGGAACCGGCGCTGGACGACACTGGAGGGCGGGCCGACCTGGTCGTCGACGGGACGGGGTACACGATGATGCGGGCGTGGGAAGTGGCCGGACCGGGGCCGATCGAGGGAGAGCCCCTTCGCCTCGTCGGAAAGCCGGTGCCGACGCCGGGCCCGGACGAACTGCTGGTGCGGGTGCGCGCGTGCGGGGTGTGCCGCACCGATCTCCATGTCACTGAGGGCGACCTCCCCGTGCGCCGCCCCGGGGTGACGCCGGGCCACGAGGTCGTCGGCGTGGTGGCGGGTACGGGCGGCATGGTGACCGGCTTCGCCCCCGGCGACCGGGTGGGCGTCGCCTGGCTGCGCCGCACGGACGGCACGTGCGGGTACTGCCGGCGCGGGGCCGAGAACCTCTGCCCGGCGTCCGAGTACACCGGCTGGGACGCCGACGGCGGGTACGCGGAGTACACGACGGTGCCGGCCGCGTTCGCCTACCGGCTGCCCGAGGGCGTGGACGACGTCGCCCTGGCGCCGCTGCTGTGCGCGGGCATCATCGGCTACCGGGCGCTGCGCAGGGCCGCGCTGCCGCGGGGCGGCCGGCTCGGCCTGTACGGCTTCGGCGGCAGCGCCCATCTCTGCGCCCAGCTCGCGCTCGCCCAGGGCGCCACCGTGCACGTCCTGACGCGGGACCCGGCCGCGCGACGGCTGGCTCTCGACCTGGGGGCCGCGTCCGCCCGCGGGGCGTACGACGAGCCGCCCGAGCGGCTGGACAGCGCGATCCTGTTCGCGCCGGTCGGTGACCTGGTCCCGGTCGCACTGCGGGCGCTGGACCGCGGCGGTGTGCTGTCGGTCGCGGGCATCCATCTGAGCGACGTCCCACCGCTGCGCTACGAGAGCGATCTGTTCTACGAGAAGGAACTGCGCAGCGTCACCTCCAACACGCGCGAGGACGGACGGGACTTCCTGGCACTCGCGGCCCGCCACGGCATCCGCGCCACGACCCATGCCTATCCCCTGGACCAGGCACAGCAGGCCCTGCGCGATCTCAAGGCGGGCCGCTTCGACGGGGCGGCGGTACTGGTGAACGACCGCCCGCCGAAGAGCTGAGCATGCGGCCACGCCGCCCGCGTGCGTGGATGGACCCAGGCGGTGCTTCGGTGGAGGTGCGATGGCGGGCCCGGGCGGTGACGGCACTGCGGGTGCGGGGGTGCCGTTCGGCGCCATGGAGGACGCCGTCGAGTCGATCGGCACCACGCTCGACGAGCCCACCACCTGCGAAGAACTCGCGGCGTTCGTCCACCGGCACTTCTGCGACGCCGCCGCGGTGGACCTGCTGCCCACGGATGTCGCGGCCGACCACCACTCCCCGGCCCCGGACCTCTCCCGCGTCGCCGCGGCCGGCGACACCCGGCTGCTCACCCCGTCGGACGGTCCGCGCCCGCTGTCCGTCCGGGCACTCGACGAGGGGCATCCGATCGCCGCCTCGATCGACCTGTCCGGGCGGATCCCGCGGCAGGTCATGACCGTGCCGCTGCTCGCGCACGGACGCCTCTACGGGGTGCTGCTCGCCGTCCGGCGGGGAGCGGCGTTCACCGACGCGGCCATGTCGGGCACGCACTACGCGGCGCGCCTCGCGGCCGTCCACCTCGGTCACTCCCGCCGGCACAACGCCGTCCGCACTACGGTCCTGGACCTCCAGCGGGCGCTGCTCGCCGAACCGGGCCGGCCGCATCCGAACCTCGACCTCGCCACGCGCTATCTGCCGGCCGGGGGCAGCACCCTGGTGGGCGGGGACTGGTTCGAGACCGTGCGTCTGCACTTCGGGCGGACCCTGCTGGTCGTGGGCGATGTGATGGGCCACGGTCTGGACGCGGCGGTGGACATGAACGCGTACCGCTCGATGCTGCGCTATGTCGCCTCCACGGACCTGCCGCCCCACCGGGTGCTGCGCCGTCTGGACGCGGCGGTCGCCGAGGACGGCACCCGGCGTCCGGCCACCTGTCTGTTGGTCCGGGTCGATCCTGCGCGCGGCACCGCGGCGATCGCGGGCGCCGGGCATCTGCCCCCCGTCCTGTTCGCCGGGGACGGTTCCGGCGAACTGCTGCCGCTGCCGGTCGGTCCGCCGCTGGGCACGGGGGTGGGCGGCTATGAGCAGGTGACCCGCGAGCTCTCCCCCGACGACACCCTGGTGATGTTCACCGACGGCCTCGTGGAGCGCCGCGGCGAGGACATCGACGAGTCGCTGGCGAGGCTGGCGGCGCTGCGTCTGCCGCCGGGTGCGGGGGTCGGCGAGCTGCTCGACGAGGTGCTCGTCAAGCTCGACGCCCGGCACGCGGAGGACGACGTGGCGGTGCTGGCGGCCCGGATCCGCCCCCGGAACCACACGGCCTGACGCGGTCAGCCGGTGAGGTCGACGCGCACCGTGGTGAGCCCGGCGCCGACCAGCCGGACGGCGGCGCTGTTGAGCCGGGGCAGGGTCTTCAGCCGGGCGCGGGCGTCGTCCTCGTGCAGCACATGGGCGGTGCCGGTGTGCCAGCGCCCTCTGACGCGGACGCGAACGCGCGGATCGGCCAGGATGTTGCGCACGTACTGCGACCGGTCGCCGTACTCGGAGACGAACCAGAACTCCCGCCCGACCAGCCGGCCCCCGATCGGTGTCCGGCGCGGCAGGCCCGAGGTGCGTCCGGTCGTTTCGATGAGCGTCTGCACCGGCAGCCGCTTGAGGACGGGATTGCCGATCCGCCGCTGGAACGCCGTGATCGTCCGGTACTTCAGCTCGTGGTGGCGCGACATGCGTGGTCCTCCCCTGGGCCGTGGACCGCCATTCTGCGGGGTCCGGGGACAACACCACCGCACCGCCCCACCGGTCGGGGAAGGTCCGGCCGCGCGAGCGCCTCCGCCACCGTGTTCGGGTGCCCCGTGACACCGACGTGCCGTGCGGGCCGGTGCGGGCCGGTGCGGGCGGAGCACACGCCGTGCGGGGCACCCCGCGTGCTGCCCGCCCGGCCCGCGACGCCGGTCGGCTACTCCCCCGCGTACACCTTCTCCAGGGCCACGATGTCCAGCTTGGACATCTGGAGCATCGCCTGGGTCGTGCGGCCCGCCTTCTCCTGGTCCGGGTCGCTGATCAGCTCGATGAGCCGGGTGGGGACGACCTGCCAGGACAGTCCGTACTTGTCCTTGACCCAGCCGCACGGGCCCGCCTCACCGCCGTCGTCGATGAACCTGTTCCAGTAGTGGTCCACCTCTTCCTGGTCGGCGCAGTGGATCTGGAAGGAGATCGCCTCGTCGAACGTGAACTGCGGCCCTCCGTTGAGCGCGACGAACTTCTGGCCGTTGGCCACGAACTCGGCCACCAGCACCGAACCGGCGGGTCCGGGCCCGGCCTCCGTGTAGCGGCCGATCCTGCCGAGCTTGGAGTTCTTGAAGATCGAGACGTAGTAGTGGGCGGCCTCCTCGGCCTGGCCGTCGAACCACAGACAGGTGGTGAAACCGTCGGCGGGCATGCGTACCTCCTCGGGCGGAAAACGTCGTCACTACTGTCGACTGATCCTCGTCCGAAAACTCATCTGCCGCGCGCGCACGAGGGCAGCCGCGGTGCCCCGGAGCCGCCCCCTCCACCGACGCCACCCGTCGGTGGCACCGAGCCGGCAGCGCTTCCGGCGCCGGGGAAAACCGATGCCGGGCGCGCCTCGCGCGGAGTTAGCATCCGCGGACATGAACCTCACCGACACCCCTGGCGTCCATCCGTTCCGCGTCGACTTCCCGCGGAGCGACCTGGACGACCTGCACCAACGCCTCGACCGCACCCGCTGGCCCGACGAACTGCCCGGCGTGGGCTGGGCCTACGGAGTCCCTAGGGACTACCTCCAGGACCTCGTGCGGTACTGGCGGCACACCTACGACTGGCCCGCGGCGCAGGCACGCCTGAACACCTGGCCGCAGTTCACCACCGAGATCGACGGGGCACGTCTGCACTTCGCGCACATCCGGTCTCCGGAACCCGACGCGACCCCACTGATCATCACCCACGGCTGGCCCGGTTCGATCGTCGAATTCACCGATGTCGTGGGGCCGTTGACCGACCCCCGGGCGCACGGCGACGATCCGGCCGACGCCTTCCATCTGGTCGTGCCGAGCATCCCCGGATTCGGGCTCTCGGGGCCGACGCGGGACACCGGCTGGGAGTTCACTCGGGTGGCCGCCGCGTTCGCCGAGCTGATGCACCGTCTCGGCTACCGGCACTACGGCGCGCAGGGCGGGGACTGGGGCGGTGCCGTCTCGCGCGAACTGGGGCGGGCCCACCCCGACCGGGTGATCGGCGTCCACCTCAATCTGCTGCCCGGCTCGTCCGCCGTCACCGAGCCGACCTCCGAGGAACTGGCCGCGCTGCCCCCGGTCGAGCGGGAGCGCACCCTCGCCTCCTGGCGGCGGGGCCAGAGGTGGAACCGTGACGAAGCGGGATACGCGGCGATCCAGGCGACCCGGCCACAGACGCTCGCCTACGCCCTCACCGACTCGCCCGTCGGCCAACTCGCCTGGATCGCCGAGAAGTTCCGGCAGTGGACGGACTCGAAGGACCGTCCCGAGGACGCCGTCGACCGGGATCTGCTGCTCACCAACGTGATGCTCTACTGGCTGACCGGTACGGCAGGTTCGTCCGCGCGGATCTACTACGAGCGCGCCCACGCCGCCTATTGGGGCACACCGCCCGAGCCGTCGGTCGCTCCGACCGCGCTCGCCGTCTTTCCCGAGGAGAACTTCGTCGCGCTGCGCCATGTCGCGGAACGCACCGACAGAATCGTCCGCTGGACCGAATTCGACCGGGGCGGCCACTTCGCCGCGATGGAGGAGCCTGACCTGCTGGTCGCGGACGTCCGGGCGTTCTTCCGCGACCTCCGCGAGACCTCCTGAGGAAAGCGCCGGAACTCCTTGCGTGCCCCGCACTGTCGTCGTCGGAGAAGTCGTGGGAGGAATCGTGGGAGGAGTCGTGGGATCAGTCCGGTACGGGCCACCCGGTGTTCGGGCTCTGCCCAGAGCGAATCTGCTGCCGGCCGAGAAAGCCGGACCCGCACCGCCGGCGGACCGAGAGTGGAGTCAGCGGCGACGCCCGCCGCGTCACGACCAGGAGGATCCATGACTCCCCTCATCACCGGCCGGTATCCGGCCCGCGCACCGCGGGCCGAGGAGGGCGACACCCCCGCGACCCGCTTCGACGACCATCTGGCCGCGCAGCTGCTCGCCCAGCGGATCGTCTTCCTCGGCACCCAGGTCGACGAGGTCTCCGCGAACCGGGTCTGCGCCCAGCTTCTCCTGCTGTCCGCCGAGGACGCGCGCACCGACATCAGCCTGTACATCAACAGTCCGGGCGGATCGGTGACGGCCGGCCTCGCCATCTACGACACCATGCGGCTGATCCCCAACGACGTCTCCACGCTCGTGATGGGATTCGCGGCGAGCATGGGGCAGTTCCTGCTCAGCGTGGGGACGCGCGGCAAGCGCTTCGCGCTGCCGAACGCGCGGATCATGATGCACCAGCCCTCCGCGGGCATCGGCGGCACCACCGCCGACATCGAGATCCAGGCGCAGAACCTCGAGTTCACCAAGCGGGCCATCGAACGGATCACCGCGGAACACACCGGCCAGAGCGAGGAGACGATCTCCAGGGACGGCGACCGCGACCGCTGGTTCACGGCCGAACAGGCCAAGGAGTACGGCATGGTCGACCGGGTGGTGGAGTCGCTCGACGACGTCCGCCCGGCCGCGTCACGGCGACGGATGGGACTCTGACATGGGTACGTACACGATTCCGAACGTCGTCGAGCGGACCCCGCAGGGCGAACGGTCGTACGACGTCTTCAGCCGGCTGCTCTCCGAGCGGATCATCTTTCTCGGCACGGAGATCGACGACGGCGTCGCCAACGTCGTCATCGCGCAACTCCTCCATCTGGAGTCGTCGAGTCCGGAGAGCGAGATCGCGATCTACATCAACTCGCCCGGCGGCTCCTTCACTTCACTGATGGCCATCTACGACACGATGACCTTCGTGCAGGCGCCGATCTCGACGTTCTGTGTCGGGCAGGCCGCCTCCACGGCCGCGGTGCTGCTGGCCGGGGGCGATCCCGGACGGCGGTTCGTCCTGGAGCACGCCCGCGTCCTGCTCGGCCAGCCGGCGAGCGGCGGGCGCCAGGGCACGGTGTCGGACCTCAGCCTGCAGGCCAAGGAGATGCTCCGCATCCGCTCGCAGGTCGAGGAGGTTCTCGCCCGGCACACCCACCACGACATCGCCACCCTGCGCGCGGACATGGACCGGGACAAGATCTTCACCGCGCAGGAGGCCGTGGCCTACGGGCTCGCGGACGAGATCCTGAGCCGCCGTCTCGCCCTGTTCTGATCCGTGGCGCCGCCGGGGCGGCGGGGTCAGGCGGCGAGGCACATGCCGTCGTACCGCGAGGCCGAGGTCGAGGCGGAGCGGCCCCGGCCGGACGTGGCCCGGGTGTGGCGGGCCAGCTCGTGCTGGGCCAGCGACAGCAGCTCGTTGAGGCCGATCCCGAGGGCGCGCGCGGCGGCCGCGAGGACTTCGGAGGAGGCCTCCTTGCGGCCGCGCTCCACCTCGGAGAGGTAGGGCATGGAGATTCGGGCCGCGTCGGCCACGTCCTTGAGCGTCCGCTCCTGGGCCAGGCGCTCGCGCCGCAGGACGTCACCGACGAGGTCGCGCCACAACGGCTCCTTGCCCGTGGGAGCGGCAGCCGTCGGTCCCCGGCCCGGCGCGAGGACCGGCCGGGGCCGCTGCGGTACCCGTGCCGGGGCGCCAGCCGCCGCTGGGGTCCGGGAGGGCGCCGGCGGTGCTGCCGCCGGGCGCAGCGGGATGACGCGGGCTTCGTTCGGCATGTGGTTGCTCACCCCTTCAGCCTAGAAGCGCCGGGCCGTACGGGAAGGGACCGGCATTGCGCTCTCGGTGAATCCGGCGGAACGCCACCGGGCGCGGGCGGGCCCTGCCGGTGCTCCCGGCGTCCCGACGGCTCCTCAGAGTTCGGGGGCCGTCGCCGCGGCCCGCGGCGCGCCGTTGGCCGACGCGGGAGAGGAGACGGCGGAGGACGCCGCCGACGACTGTGTCGTCAGATCGTCGGACGCCGAACCGGACGACGGGGCCGACTCCGTCACGGTCGACGGAGGCTCGCTGGACGGGCTCTCCGGCTCCACGGAGGACGGCGAGGAAGAGGACGAAGAAGGCGACGAGGAAGGGGAAGAGGAGGACGAGGACGGCGACGAGCTGTGGGACGACGGCGAGCTCGGCGGGCAGGTTCCGGGCGCCGACGGCGTACCTCCGGGCGAGGAGGCGCACGGCGACGGGGAGTTCGAGACACTCACCGACGGAGAGGGGTTCACCGGCGGATGCGTCTTCTTGTCGTGCTGTCCGTCGTCACCCCTGTCCCGGGCGATCCACTCGTCGTTGTCCGGGTCGAAGATGACGAACACGTTGATGATCGTCGTCGAGGGCGCGACGACCACGACGTTCTGCGAGCGGTACGACGGCCATGAGTCGCCGGTCGGCTTGGGGGTGCCCTTCTGCGGGACCGGCGTCAGCAACGGATTGCCGCACGCGCAGCGCACCCGGGGCACACCGCGGGCATCCACGAGGACGGCGGTGCCGGCCTGGAGGACGGCCTGGTAGCTCGTGGCGGCGCCGTTGCGGTAGCCGTGGTTGGTGACGCGGGTGTCCATGCGCAGCTGTACGGGGGTCAGGGAGCGCAGGTACGCGGGGACCGCGTCCGGCTGGATGCCCTCCACCGAGGCGAACGCCTTGTTCTTCGCCGGGTCCGCCTGGAGCGCGCTGACCTGCTTCTCCACATCGCAGCTGGCGACGTTGCGGGTGCCGCCGTAGAGGCCGGGCGCGGAGCCGTTCACCGCCCGGGTCGCGTTGGCGGGAGCCGACGCGGCCGGCGTGGAGGGGGTCTGGGGCTCGGTGGAACTGTCGTTGGCGGTCGACTCGGTGAACGGATCGGGCCCCGTCTTGCTCGCGGACTGCAGGAACACCTCACTGCCGGTGTTCTTGGTGCCGCCGTTGTTGGTGGTGGTGAAGACCAGGCCGAGGATCACGGCCGCCGCCACGACACCGGTGATCAGCGCGACCCGCGGCGCAGACCGCCACCAGGGGCGCTCGGGTCCACCGCCCGCTCCTCCCGCGCCGGCTCCCCCGCCGGGCCCATCTGCTCCCCCGCCGGGCCCGGAGGGGCCGCCCGTGCCACCGGCTCCCGTGCCTCCGGCTCCGCCGCCCGCGCCGGACGCACCGTTGGGCGGTCCGGCGGGCGGGCGGCCGACGGGCTGGGTCGGGCTCGGCTGGGTCGGGCCCGACAGCGGGCCCGAAGGCGGTCCGGTGGGGCGGCCGGAGGACGGCGGTTCGACACTCACGAGCTCTTCTTCCCGACGGAGGGATGCTGCGGCGCGCAGGTGTTTTGCGACGCTTTCTTCCACAACAAACCCATTGTGTGCTCCGGTCCGGCGGTGCCCGCAAGCCGACGCGGTCGGCCCACCCGAGGGGCGGAGCGTGTCGGCGCTGCTTAGCGTGGCAGCGTGAGTCCCCATACACCGCCCGACCAGCCGACCCACCGCAGCGGTGCGCGTCCGGCCGCCCGTCACGGCTGGCTCCAGGCCCTCGTGACCGTACTGGCCGGGCTGGTCCTCATGGGGGTGGTCGCCGCTCTCGGGCTGTGGGCGTCCGGCGCCACCGACCTCCCCGACAACGCCTATCCGCGCGTGGTCGCGGCCACCGTCGTGACGGCGGTCGGCGGCACCATCGAGTTCACCGGCGACGCGGGAGCGATCGCCGAGACCAAGGCGGGCCTGACGGTGATTCCGCTGTCGGTGACCCTGGCCGGTGCGCTGGTGCTCGGCGCGGGATTCCTGCGGCCCCTGCGGCACCGGGCGGTGGCCGGCGCACCGGAACTGGCCGGGTGGGCCGGCCGGATCGCCGTCCTGTGGCTGATCGCCCTGATCGGGCCCGCCGTCGCGGCCCGCCAGAACTTCACCGTCGACCTCGGGGACGGCACCATCGGCGCCATCGGCGACCTGTTCGGCGCAACGCCCGAGGTGGGGTTCAAAGCCGACGTGGCACAGACCCTGGTCTTCGGAGTGCTGTGGCTCCTGGGCGTGATCGTGATCGCCCTGCTCGTCTCACGGGGCGCGCCGCTCCCCGCCCGATTGCTGCGCTTCCAGGAGTCGGTGCGACCGGCCGCGTACGCCATGGTGGTCCTCCTGCTCACGTGCGTCGGCCTCGGTGTGGTCATCGGGCTCGTGGTGGCGGCGACCCGCGGGCATGTGTCCGAGACCTTCGCCGTGATGCTCCTCGGTCTGCCCAACCTCGTCTGGCTCGCTTTCACCGTCGGTCTGGGCGCGACCTGGAACGGACGGGTGGACGGGCCGTTCGGGCTGCCGATGCCGCGTGTGCTCGAAGAGGTGCTGCGCACACCGGACGTCTCCGCGGTCAATCTCCGCACCCTCGGCGACTACGACGGCAGGATCTGGTGGCTACCGGCCGTCGACGCCGTACTGCTGCTCGGGGCGGCGTTCCTGATGGCGGCCCGTTCACCCGCCCGGACGCGCGCCTGGCAGCACGCCCTGCACATGGCGGTCGCACTCGCGCTGACGGTGCTCATGATCTGTCTCCTCGGCCGGATCTCGGCGCACTACGGCCTGTCGATCCTCGGCCTCGGCGACGTCGGCGGCGGCCTGAACGGGGAACTCTTCCTGAAACCCCAGGTGTGGGGCGCCCTCGGCCTCGCCGTGCTGTGGGGGCTCGTCACCGGTTTCCTCGGCGCGCTCCTGGCCAAGCGCGTCCGCCGCAAGGGTGAGGTCGAGGCCCGCTGATCCCGGGCCGAGGCAGGCGGGACGTCGGCGGGCGACGGGGTCTCCTCAGCGCCTGAACACCGGCCGGGCCCACCCCGGGGGCTCCGGCGGCGGCCCGGGCCGTCCGGAGGCCGGGGCGGCCCCTGCGTTCGTCCGCGAGCCTGTGCCGCCTCCGGTCAGCGGACCCCGTGCGGCGATCCGCAGCGCGCTCACGAAGCTCAGGCACGAGTCGTACCGGTCGTCGGGGCTCTTGGCCAGCGCCTTCGCGAGGACGGCGTCGACCGCGTCCGGGATGTCGGGGCGCTTCGTGGTCAGGGCCGGTGGCTGGTCGTACTGGTGGGCCCACAGCAGCGCCATGTCGTCGTCGCGCTGGAAGGGCGGCTTGCCCGCCATCGTCTCGTAGACGACGCAGCCGAGGCTGTAGACGTCGCAGCGGCCGTCGACCGGCTTGCCGGAGATCTGCTCCGGTGCCACGTAGTCGAGGGTGCCCACGAACTGTCCGACGCTGGTGAACCCGGTCAGTGACAGGGACTTCTTGGTCAGCCCGAAGTCCGTGAGATAGACGTGTTCGGGGTGGTCGCTGTCGGTGCCCTGGGCGACCAGGATGTTGCCGGGTTTCACGTCCCGGTGCACCAGGCCGTGGTCGTGGGCCGCGTCGAGGGCGGAGGCGACCTGGAGGGCGATCCGGGCGGCCACCGCGACCGGCAACGGTCCCTCGCGGTCGAGCAGATGCCGCAGATCACGCCCGGCGACGTAGCGCATGGCGATGTACAGGATGCCGTCCGTCTCGCCCGCCTCGAAGACCGGCACGATGTGCGGGTGGTCGATGGCGGCGGCCACCCGCGACTCGTGGGTGAAGCGGCCGCGGAAGGTGTCGTTGCGGGCGAGTTCCGGGGCGAGCAGTTTGAGGGCGACGGTACGGTCCAGGCGCAGATCCTTGGCCTGGTAGACGACGGCCATCCCGCCGCGGCCGATCTCCCGCTCGATCCGGTAGCCCGCGATCTGCCGTCCGATCAGATCGGACGGCCGCCCCGAGAAGGGGCTGGTGTCGCGCCGGGACCCTTCGTCCATCAGCCGTCACCCCGGTAGCGCGCGGCGCCGTCCATCAGTCCTCGCCCCGCTCGTCGCCGTCGAAGGTGACCAGGCGGGTGGGTTCGTGTCCGCCGGGAGCGACTTCCCTCACGATCCTCGTAGGGTCCTGCTCGTGCTCGTGCGCCTTCCTCGGCACCTGTTCCGGCTCTCGCTCCCGGTCCGGGCCCTGGTCCTGGGGCTGGGGCTGGGGCTGGGGCGGACCCTGCTCCTGCTCCTGGCGCTGGGGCGGACCCTGGATCTGCTCCTGGTTCTGCTTCTGCCCCTGTTCCCGGCGCCGGGGCGAGCCCAGGTCCTGGCCCAGGTCCTGCCCCTGGTCCTGCGGCTGCGGCTGCGGCTGCCCCTGGTTCTGCGGCTGCCCGACCTTGTGCGGTCTCGCGGGCGTGCGCTCGGTCGCGAAGGTGCTCAGCCGCGTCCCGTCGCAGTACACCCACCGCTCGTGCTCGCCGTCGTACAGCCACAGCGACTCGCCGTCGACGACCACCCCGATCCGGTGGCCCTCCGTACGGGCGGCGAAGCCCTCCCCGTCGAGCTGCCCGGACGCCAGTTCCTCGGCCGCCTTCCGGTACGCGGCCAGGGCCTCCTCGACACGGGCCAGCAGCGGGCGCGGATCGGCCGTACGGGCGAGCGGACTGCTCGCCAGGGGCGGTCCCTGCGGTACGGAGATCAGCAGCCGGCCGTCGACCCAGGCCGACCAGCCGTTCGCGCACAGCACCCGCCCCCAGTCCCCGAGCCGGTCGACGAGCTCGACCGGCAGCAGCGCGTCGAGGGGAACGGTGGGCCGGGACGGGTCCGGCGTCTCCCAGGCGGGCAGCCCGTCCTGCGGAACCACGTGCGTGGGGCGGAAGCCGGGGCTCGTCATCGGCGCCTACTTCCGCATGACCGCGGGTTCGTGCCGACGCAGCAGCCTGGCGACCAGCCAGCCGAAGACGACGGAGAGCACGATCAGCATCCCCATGTTGAGCAGCCAGACGCCGGTCGAGTGCCGGAACAGCGGGTCGCCGGTCAGTTCGCCGGGGACGATCCGGGAGAGGCCGACGGTCCCGGCCATCGCGCCCAGGGCCCAGCGGGAGGGCACGAGCCAGGACAGCTGCTCGACGCCGGGCACGCCGTGCAGCTTCAGCAGGGCGCCGCAGAACACCACCTGGACGATGGCCAACAGCACCAGCAGCGGCATCGTCACCTCCTCCTTGCGCACCACGGCGGAGACGAGAAGGCCGAGCATCATCGCGGTGAAGGAGAGCAGGGCCACCGCAACGGTGATCTCCACGAGCGGCGGCATCAGGACCCCTTCACCGCCGGGCGCGTTGAGGTCGACGCCGAACAGGGCGACGAGGGTCAGCACGACGGCCTGGAGCACGGTGATGGCGCCGAGGACGACGACCTTGGACATCAGGTACGCCGATCTGGACAGGCCGACGGCCCGTTCTCGCTGGTAGATCGTCCGTTCCTTGACCAGTTCCCGTACGGCGTTGGCCGCGCCGGTCAGGACACCGCCGACGCACAGGATGAGCAGCGCGTTCATCGCCGTCTCCTGGGTCAGCTTGCTGCCGGCCAGCGCCCGCGCCATCACGCCCATGACGAACGGCAGGGCGATCATGATGGCGAGGAAGGTCCGGTCGGCGCCGAGCGCGGCGGCGTAGCGGCGGACCAGGGTGCGCAGCTGGGAGCCCCAGCTCTGGGCCTTGGGCGGCGGTCCGACGAGTCTTCCGGTGCCGTCGTCCGCCACCCTCGGCTGTGAGCTGGAGTTGTCGATGTACTGGCGGTGGAACGGCGAGTCCTTGTACTCCGTCGCCCAGTCCCGGTCCTTGTCGCGTTCGAAGGCCTCGAACGCCTCGGGCCACTGCCGGTAGCCGAAGAAGGCGAGGGTGTCGTCGGGCGGCCCGTAGTAGGCGACCTTGCCGCCCGGTGCGAGGACCAGGAGCCGGTCGCAGACGTCCAGGCTGAGCACGCTGTGGGTGACCACGATGACGGTCCGGCCGTCGTCGGCGAGGCCGCGCAGCATGTGCATCACGGAGCGGTCCATCCCGGGGTCGAGTCCGGAGGTCGGCTCGTCGAGGAAGAGCAGGGACGGCTTGGTCAGCAGTTCCAGGGCCACGCTGACGCGCTTGCGCTGTCCGCCGGACAGGCTGTGGATGGGCTGGTCGACGCGCTGCTCCAGGCCCAGCTCGCCGATCACCTCGTCGACCCGCGCCTTGCGCTCCGACTTGGCCGTGTCCTGCGGAAAACGCAGTTCCGCGGCGTAGGTGAGAGCGCGGCGGACGGTGAGCTGGGCGTGCAGGATGTCGTCCTGCGGGACGAGTCCGATGCGCTGGCGCAGTTCGGCGTAGTCGCGGTAGAGATCGCGGCCGTCGTAGAGCACGGTGCCGTGGTCGGCGGGCCGCTGTCCGGTGAGCGCGTTCAGGAGTGTGGACTTCCCCGCGCCGCTCGGTCCGACGACGGCGAGCAGACATTTCTCGCCGACGGGAAAGGACACCTGGTCCAGGAGAGTCTTGCGGCCCCGGTCCACCTCGACGACGAGGTCCTGGACGTCGAGGGAGACCTCGCCGCTGTCGACGTACTCCTGCAGCTGGTCGCCGACGAGACAGAACGCGGAGTGCCCGATGCCGACGATGTCACCCGGTGTGACCGGGGCGCGCTCGACGGGCTGGCCGTTGAGGAACGTGCCGTTGTGGCTGCCCAGGTCGACGATCTCGTACGTCCCGTCGGGCTGGGCCAGCAGTTCGGCGTGGTGCCGGGAGGCGATGAGGTCGTCGACGACCAGGTCGTTGTCGACGCCGCGGCCGATGCGGACGGTCCTGGTGGGCAGCGGCCGTACGGTGGTCGGCTGTCTGAAGGTGCCGGTGGCGGCCGGCATGGAGACGGCCGAGGGGCGCTCGGCCGCAGGTGGCGGGCGGCGCACGAGGACGGCGCGCGGTCCGTCGGCGGGACTGCCGAAGCGGATGACGCTGCCGGGTCCGACGCCCCACTCGTGGACGCGCCGGCCGTCGGCGTACGTGCCGTTCGTGCTGTTCTCGTCCTGCAGCGTCCAGTGATCGGCGTCGGGCCGCAGCACCGCGTGGTGCCAGGAGACCCGGACGTCGTCGATCACGACATCGCACAGGGGATCGCGCCCGACGTGGTAGTCGTGGTTCGGACTCATCACCGTCGAGCCCGTCTCGGTTTCGAGGACGAGCTCGGGTGCAGTCGCCGCGATCTGCCTCTCTGCCATGCCAGAATTCTAGCGATTCGCCCACATACGCGCCTGATCAGCGTCGCGCGGCCGGGCCCCGCGAACGGTCAGGCGGCGGAGATGCCCAGTACCGCGGCGGTGCGGTGCATGCGCACCGCGTCCACCGATTCCGCGAGCAGTTCGTATTCGGTGGTGTCGTCGTTGGTGGAGACGCGGACGAGTCTTCCCGCGGCCAATTCGTCGGCCACCAGCTCTTGTTGCTCCGAGTCACCGCACCAGGCGCGCAACATCGTCGGCACGTCGGGGACGCTCTCTCCCACCGGCGCGATGGAGTTGGGCGGAAAGGCGGGATCCTCGGGCTGCGGATCGAGCCGTTCGGCCATCCAGATCGCCCGGTCCCGCATCCACCACAGGGCCAGAGCGAGGGTCGGCGCGCGATAGGTGCCCAGGGGTACGCCGACTCGCTGACCGCCGCAGATGCCGTACGCGGTGACATGGCACAGGAATTCGTCGTGCACGATCTTCCCCCAGTGGCGTCGCTCGTCGCCGGTCCGGCCTCACTTTCCCTGCGGCTCATGTGCAGTGCACCGTGCTGGTGCCCGGGCGTGGCTGAATTGCCCTAGTGATTGAGTATCGCCACTACTGACACACTGTCACCATGTGATTCCAGCCAGTCTCTTGGCATATTCACCGCAGGCTTTGGCCGAAACGGCACGACGGCGTGCCGGGCCCCGGGGGCCCGGGTCCGGGGCATTACCCGCGGGGTAATCGACGCTCCGCGCGGTGCCCGGCAGGGTGGTCGTATCGCATCCCGGAGCGGCACGACGGCTCGGGGATGCGGACCCCGACCATGGATACGTCCCTCGATGGAGGCTGGTTCACCATGTCCGCGAACACCGACCGCTACGAGACCGCCGTCACCCGCTACTTCGAGGCCTGGAACGCGGGCGGGCGGGACACACTGGCGAAAGCGGTGGCCACCGCCTGGGCCCCGGACGGCCGGTACACCGACCCGCTCGCCGATGTCCGCGGGCACGAGCAGATCGCGGCCGTGATCACGGCGGCGCACGAGCAGTTCCCCGGCTTCGCCTTCCGCCTGCTGGGCCCTGTCGACGGGCACCACGACACGGCCCGCTTCGGCTGGGAGCTGGTCGCCGAGGCGGACGGCTCGGCGCCCGTCGCCGGATTCGACGTGATCGTCCTGGACGCCGAGGGCCGGATCCGGAGCGTGCACGGGTTCCTGGACCGCGTTCCGGCCTGATTCGCACCGCGCCCGGCCTCTCGCGATGAGTTTTTCCGCTCCCGGTGGTCTCTTGAAGAGGACGGCCACCGGACCGGGAGGACCTCATGAGCACGGCGAGCAAGGTCGACGCGGAATTCACGGCGGTACTGCGGAAGAGCCCCGAGAACGGGGGCTGGACCTATGTGGTCTGGCCGGAGTCCGTCGCGTTCTTCGGGACCCGGGGACTGGTCAAGGTCAGCGGCACGATCGACGGCCAGCCCTTCCGCAGTTCGTTCATGGCACTCGGCGACGGCACCCACAAGCTGCCGGTCAAGGCCGACCTGCGCAAGGCCATCGGGAAGGAGGAGGGCGACACGGTGACCGTACGCCTGGAGGAGCGGCTCACCGCGTAGCGGCGTGCACGGCGGTGTCCGGACCGGTGACGACACCCGTGGCCGCACGGAGGGCCGCGGCGCTCGCGGGGCCCGGAGGCGGACGGCCGCCCGGCCCCACAGAGGCGGGCGACCGCCTCCGCAGGGCCGGGACGGAGGCCTGGCGGCCGGCCGCCGTAGGCCTACGCCTTGACCACCGCGTCGATCCGGGCGAGCTCGTCCGCGGTGAAGTCCAGGTTGCCGATGGCCGCGACGCTGTCCTCCAGCTGCCGCGGGCTGCTCGCACCGATCAGGGCGGAGGTGACCCGGCCGCCGCGCAGCACCCAGGCGAGCGCCAGCTGGGCCAGCGACTGGCCACGGGACTTGGCGATCTCGTCGAGAGTCCGCAGGCGGCCCACGAGGTCCTCGGTGACCGTGTCCGCGCTCAGGAACGGGCTGTCGCTCGCGGCCCGCGAGTCCTCCGGGATGCCATCGAGGTAGCGGCCGGTGAGCAGGCCCTGCTCCAGCGGCGAGTACGCGATGGAACCCACCTGGAGCTCGTCGAGCGTGTCCAGCAGGCCCTCGTCCTCCGGGCGGCGGTCGAGCATCGAGTAGCGCGGCTGGTGAATGAGCAGCGGGGTGCCCAGCTCGGCCAGGATGCGGGCGGCGTCCCGGGTCTGCTCCGCCGAGTAGTTGGAGACGCCGACGTACAGCGCCTTGCCCTGCTGGACCGCCGAGTGCAGGGCGCCCATCGTCTCCTCCAGGGGAGTCTCCGGGTCGGGGCGGTGCGAGTAGAAGATGTCGACGTAGTCGAGGCCCAGACGGCCCAGGCTCTGGTCGAGCGAGGACAGCAGGTACTTGCGCGAGCCCCATTCGCCGTACGGACCCGGCCACATCAGGTATCCGGCCTTGGTGGAGACGATCAGCTCGTCGCGGTGGTGCGCGAAGTCGGCGTTCAGCGCGTCGCCGAGGGCGGACTCGGCGGCGCCGGGCGGCGGGCCGTAGTTGTTGGCCAGGTCGAAGTGGGTGACGCCCAGGTCGAAGGCGCGGCGCAGGATGGCGCGCTGGATGTCCACGGGCCGGTCGGGGCCGAAGTTGTGCCACAGGCCGAGCGACAGCGCGGGGAGCTTCAGGCCGCTGCGTCCGGTGCGCCGGTAGGGCATGTCCGCGTAGCGGTCGGGGTGTGCGGTGTACAACGCGTGCTCCTGGGAGGCCGGGGGATCAGGCCTCCACTCTCGCGCGCCCGTGGGCGGCGGTCCAACGGGAGGATCGGATGGCATTGAGCGATCCCGCTTCTCAATCGGTGCCGACGCCCGCACCTCGGCGTCTAGGCTTGTGCCTCATGGAACTCCGCCACCTTCAGCACTTCGTCGCCGTCGCCCAGGACCGGCACTTCACCCGGGCGGCGGAGCGGCTGATGGTGTCGCAGTCGGGCCTGTCGTCGTCGATCCGCGCGCTGGAGCGGGAGCTTCAGGCACCCCTGTTCGTCCGTACGACCCGCCGGGTCACCCTCACGGAGGCCGGTCGCGCCCTGCTCGTCGAGGCGGAGCGGATCCTCGCCCAGGTGCGCTCGGCGCACGACGCCGTGGCAGCCGTACAGGGTGTGCTGCGCGGCACTCTCTCCCTCGGCACCGAACAGTGCATCGCCGGCGTGCACTGCGCCAAGCTGCTCGCCGCGTTCCGGCGGCGTCATCCGGACGTCGAGATCCGGTTGCGGCAGGCGGGCTCCGAGGCGCTGGCGGAGGAGGTCGCGGCGGGCCGGCTCGACCTGGCCTTCGCCGTACGGACGCGGGCCGACTCCGAGCAGCTGCGGTCGGTTCCGCTGACGAGCGAACCGATGACCGTGCTGTGCCACCCGGAGCACCATCTCGCGACCGCCTCCGTGGTGACGCCCGAGGAGCTGGGCGGGGAGGCCTTCGTCGACTTCCACCCCGACTGGGGTCCGCGGCGCACCACCGACGCGGCGTTCACGGCGGCGGGCGTCCAGCGGACGGTGACCCTGGAGGTCAACGACGTCCACAGTCTTCTGGAGCTCGTCCACGAGGGCCTCGGAATCGCCGTCGTACCACGCCACTTCGGTCTCAAGCGGGAGGCCCGCGACCTCACCGCGCTCCCCTTCAAGGGCGTCTCGGAAGGGTCGTACGACACGGTCGCCATGCTCCCGCCGCCGGAGGCCACGAGCCCGGCCGCGCGGGCCCTGATGATGCTTCTCGACAGCTCCCGGGAAGGCGTCTGACACCACCCCCGGGTCCACGGGGCCACCCGGCGCCGGCGCGGTATACCCGTGCACCCGCGAGGGACCACCCGGCTCCACGGGCCGCCCGCGACAGGGCGGGGGCTCATGGGCGCGCGATCACCGGGTGAGGTGCCGCGGGCACGTGATCGCCGCCGCGGCGGGTGTCGCGGACACGTCGCCGGGCCCGACGCTCGGGTTCCGGACGCAGGGACGGGCCCGATGCGCGATGGTGGATCCATGCTTGCGAAGGACATCCTCAGCGACGCGTTCGGCCGCATCCGGGAAGAAGTCCATGCCGCCGTCGACGGCCTCCCGCCGGACGACCTCAACGCCCGTCCCGGCGAGACCGCCAACTCGATCTCCTGGCTGGTCTGGCATCTCACCCGTATCCAGGACGACCATGTCGCCGACGCCGCCGGGACCGAGCAGGTCTGGCTCACCGAGGACTGGGCGAAGCGCTTCGGGCTCGACCTGCCTCGGCGCGACACCGGGTACGGCCACACGTCCGCGAAGGTCGCCCGGGTACGGGTGGAGTCGGGCGACCTGCTGACCGGCTACTACGACGCCGTTCACGAGCGGACCCTCGCGTTCATCGGCGGACTGGCCGCCCAGGACTTCGAGCGCGTCGTGGACGAACGCTGGGACCCGCCGGTCACCCTGGGCGTACGCCTGGTCAGCGTCCTGTCCGACGATCTCCAGCACGTCGGACAGGCCGCCTACCTCCGCGGACTTCAGCGGGCGTAGCCCGGAAGCACGACGTCCTCGATGAGGGCCTTGCGCTCGTCGAAGGGGATGAACGCGCTCTTGACCGCGTTCACCGTGACGGTGCGCAGGTCCTCGACGCCCCAGCCCGCCTCCTCGACGAGCAGCGACATCTCCCGGGTCATCGTCGTACCCGACACCAGGCGGTTGTCGGTGTTGAGGGTGACGCGGAAGCCGAGGTCGCGCAGGGCGGTGATGGGGTGCTCGGCGATGGAGGTCGCCGCGCCGGTCTGGAGGTTGGAGGTCGGGCACATCTCCAGGGCGATGCGGTTGTCGCGCACCCAGCCGGCGAGGCGGCCGAGCTTGCCGTCCACGATGTCCTCGGTGATCCGGACGCCATGGCCGATGCGCTGGGCGCCGCAGACCTGGAGAGCCTGATGGATGCTGGGCAGACCGTGGGCCTCACCGGCGTGGATCGTGAACGGGACGCTCTCGCGGCGCAGGTGCTCGAAGGCGGCCAGGTGGTCGGCGGGCGGGAAGCCGTCCTCGGCGCCCGCGATGTCGAAGCCGACCACTCCGCCGTCCCGGAACGCCACCGCGAGGTCGGCGATCTCCCGGGTCCGGTCGAACATCCGCATGCCGCACAGCAGGGTGCCGACGCGCACCGGGGTGCCCGCCGCGGCCGCCTTGGCCATGCCCGCCGCGAGGCCCTCCTGCACGGTCTCGACGACCTCGGGCAGGGTCAGCCCGCCGTTCATCATCAGCTCGGGCGCGTACCGCACCTCGCCGTAGACGACACCGTCCTCGGCGAGGTCGAGGACGTACTCCTCGGCCGTGCGCAGCAGACCCTCGCGGGACTGCATCACGGCGAGGGTGTGCTCGAAGGTGGCTATGTAGCGCACCAGGTCACCGGAGTTGGCGGCTTCGTAGTACCAGTCGGCCAGGGCCTGCGGGTCCGTGGTGGGCAGGGTGTGGCCGACCGACTCCGCGAGCTCGACCAGGGTGGCCGGGCGCAGACCGCCGTCGAGGTGGTCGTGCAGGACCGCCTTGGGCAGGCGGCGGATCGTGTCGATGTCGATGCGGGGCGCGGTCATGTGCGGAGTTCCTCGGCAGGTCGTTCGGGTCGGAAGGGTGCGGGAAGGCAGGTCATTCGGCGGGCTGGAGCAGATCCCAGCGGTTGCCGTACAGATCCTGGAAGACGACGACCGAGCCGTACGGCTCGTGGCGGGGCTCCTCCAGGAAGGTCACGCCGGCGGCGCGCATCCGGGCGTGGTCGCGGGCGAAGTCGTCGGTGTGCAGGAAGAAGCCGACGCGTCCGCCGGTCTGGTCGCCGACCCGGCCGCGCTGCGCGTCGTTCTTGGCCCGGGCCAGGAGCAGTCCGGTCCCGCCGCCGTCCGTGCCCGGCTCGACGACGACCCAGCGGGAGCCGTCGGGCCTCGGGGTGTCCTCGACGAGGCGGAAACCGAGGGCTTCGGTGTAGTGGCGGATCGCCTCGTCGTAGTCGTCGACGACGAGGGTGACCAGGGCGATGCGTCTCATCGGACCTCTCCAGGGTTATACGTAACACGTAGCGTACGGCATCCCGTCAAGCGGCTCGGCGACGCTCTCCGCCGGGTGAAGCCGATCTCCGCCGGGCGGCACGGGCGCGATCCCGGGCCCCCGCAGGGCACGGGAGTGACCTCGGGCCCGCGCACGACACCGGAGTGAACACGGACCGCAGGGCGACACCGGAGTGACCACGGACCGCAGGGCGACGCAGAACCGCTCCCGGACCCGCGCGCGGCACGGGAGTGACCTCCAGCCCGATTCGTCTACAGTTGTGTAGACCGAATGTGCCATCGCGGTCGCCGTGGGCGAGGTCTCCTGACGCGTGCGCGCCCGCCACCGAAAGGGGCCACATCCATGTCCGCAGCCCCGGGCCTCGATCCCACACGCGAGGCCGATACCGCTCGACCCCCGTCGTGAAGCCCGCGGACACCGGCCAGGTCGCCGGTTCGACGGCGGTGGTGCGCCTGGTGGCGGCGGGAAGCATGGTCGCGTTCGTCCTGCTGACGCTGATCGTGACCGGCCACGACGGTGCCCCCTTGCCCGGCGACACGGCACTCACCTCCTGGTCCCTCGCCCACCGCCCGGACGTGGCGCTGGCCCTGGCACGCGGCGTGACGTACACCGGCACGGGAGTCGTCCCGTACACGCTGGTCGTGGTGGCGGGCCTCGTCCTCGGGCGGACGGCGCGACAGGGGGTCCGCACCGTCACCGCGTGCGTCTGCTGTCTGGCCGTCGCGCAGGCCGTCCGGTTCGCCGTGATGTCGCTGGTCGCCCGCCCCCGTCCCCCCGTCGCGGACTGGGCCACCCACGCCTCGGGCTGGTCCTTCCCCTCCGGACACACCACCACCTCCGCCGTCACCGGCGGACTGCTCGTCCTCGCGGTGCTCGCCCGGGCCCCGCGGTGCGAGAGAACCCTCGTCCTGCTCAGCGTCGGCTGGGCCGTGCTGGTCGGCCTCTCACGCGTCTACCTGGGCGTTCACTGGTT
Organism: Streptomyces sp. NPDC060027; assembly: GCF_042737005.1. NCBI lineage: Bacteria > Bacillati > Actinomycetota > Actinomycetes > Kitasatosporales > Streptomycetaceae > Streptomyces > Streptomyces sp. NPDC060027. The sequence continues at coordinate 14,373 of NZ_JBHWVI010000017.1, read as the reverse complement.
CTCCGACGTCCTGGGCGGCTGGCTGTTCGCGATCTGCTGGCTCAGCCTGTTCACGTACGTCGGCGCACGGTTCCTCCCCGGCGTCCACTCCACGGCATCGGCGCCCCGTCTCCGCCCGGGCCCCGCGGCCGAAGAGCGCCACGACGAACCCGACGACCGTCCCGACCTCCCCCCTGACTCCGCTTCGAGGGAGGCGCGGGCACCTCGTTCACCCCGGCCCACGGGGTGAACGACACAGGCGCCGAGGCCGCCGGTATCGGCGTCGGTGTCGGCGTGCTGCCTGTCGCGCAAGGTCGCAGCGAGGTCCGGCTCCGGACGTACTCGTCTGCGACATCCTTTCCGTGCACGGGAGTTACCTGACAGTAATCGCGGGTGATTTGATGTGCGGCGCCACACAACCCCCCTCACTCACAGGGAGACCCAGTGCCGCTCTCCTCACCGCGCCGTACGCAGGGCGCGGCCATGCTTGTTCTGTCGCTGACCGCAGCGGGGCTCGTCGGAGCCTCGCCTGCCTCGGCGGCCCAAGCGACAACGCCTTCGATGAGGGTGCTGACGTACAACGTCTTCCTCATGAGCAAGAACCTGTACCCGAACTGGGGACAGGACCACCGGGCCGCCGAGATACCGAAGACCTCGTTCTTCCGTGGGCAGGACGTCGTCGTTCTGCAAGAGGCGTTCGACAATGCGGCGTCGGACGCCCTGAAGGGCGCGGCGGCGGCCGAGTACCCGTACCAGACCCCGGTCGTCGGGCGGAGCAAGAGCGGCTGGGACGCGACGGGCGGGGCGTACTCGTCGACCACGCCGGAGGACGGCGGGGTGACCGTGCTGAGCAAGTGGCCGATCGTGCGCAAGGAGCAGTACGTCTACAAGGACGCGTGCGGTGCGGACTGGTGGTCCAACAAGGGCTTCGCCTATGTGGTGCTGAATGTGAACGGCACCAAGGTCCATGTGATCGGAACCCATGCGCAGTCCACCGACTCCGGGTGTGGCACCGGGGAGGCGGCGTCGATGCGCAGCCGCCAGTTCAAGGCCATCGACGCGTTCCTGGACGCCAGGAACATCCCGGCGGACGAACAGGTCCTGGTCGCCGGTGACCTCAACGTCGATTCGCGCAGCACGGAGTACGCCTCGATGCTCGCGGACGCGGACCTGGTGGGGGCGAACGCGCGGACCGGGCACCCGTACTCCTTCGACACGCAGGAGAACTCGATCGCCCTGGACCGCTACCCGACCGACCCCCGCGAGGATCTCGACTACGTCCTCCACCGGGCCGGTCACGCGCGCCCGGCGGTCTGGAAGAACGAGGTCGTCAAGGAGCGGTGCGCGCCCTGGACGGTGTCCAGTTGGGGCACCGACTACACGTACACGAATCTCTCGGACCACTACCCGCTGAGCGCGTCCGCGGGCTGAGCGCGAAGGGCCCCTGCCCCGGGCGGGCGGGGGCCCTTGGTGTCACGCGTCCCCGGTGTCCTCGGCGTCCCCGGTGTCCCGGGTGTGCAGCGCGTCGAGGCGGGCGAGCTGCGCGTCCGTCAGACGCAGGGCGCCGGCCGCGATGTTCTCGGCCAGGTGGTCCGGGTTGCCGGTGCCGGGGATGGCGAGCACCTGCGGACCCTGCCGGAGGGTCCAGGCGAGGCGGATCTGGGCGGGCGTCGCGTCGTGCGCCGCGGCGACGGCGGTCACCTCGGCCTCGCCGACGTCCCCCGGGCCCAGCGCGCCGCCGTTGCCCGCGATGGCGAAGAACGGCACGAAGGCGATGCCGTGCTCTCCGCAGGCCCGCACGACGGCGTCGCCCGCGGGGGACGGGAGGTCGAGACCGTACCGGTTCTGCACGGACACCACCGGAGCGATGGCACGGGCCTCGTCGAGGTGCCGGGCCTCGATATCGGCGATCCCGAGGTGCCGGATCAGCCCCGCGTCCCGCAGGTCGGCGAGCGCTCCGAAGTGTTCGGCGATCGAATCCTGGCCCATGCGGCGGAGGTAGACCAGGTCCAGGTGGTCGCGGCCGAGCTGGCGCAGGTTCTCCTCGACGTGGGAGCGCAGTTGGTCGGGCCGGGCGGCGGCACCCCACTCCCCCGCGTAGTCGCGGAAGGGCCCGACCTTCGTGGCGACGACGAGGTCATCGGCGTACGGCGCGAGGGCGCTGTTGATCAACTCGTTCGCGGAACGCAGCGAGGAGAAGTAGAAGGCGGCGGTGTCGATGTGGTCGACGCCCAGCTCGACCGCGCGCCGCAGCACGGCGATCGAGCGTGCGCGGTCGCTCGGCGTCCCGTGGTGGAGGGCCGCGCTGCCCGTCAGCCGCATCGCACCGAATCCGATGCGGTTGACGGTGAGTTCGCCGAGTGTCCAGGTGCCCGCGGCTGCCGCGGTGATCGTTTCTGCGGTCATCGCGGCAGTTTCGCACGCGGTCCGCGGAACGGTGTCGACCGGCTGCTCGGCCCTGGGAACGAGACCGGATGCGTTCGCGTGTCCGGCTCGCACGAAGGCGACCACGGCGCGTGCACGAGCGACGGGGGTCACCGGGCCCGGATCATCGCGCAGCAGACCTCCCAAGTACCGTGGGCGCAAGGGACATACGCAGGCCACCATGCCTCGGCCCGCTGGTTCACGCGTCGGACGGCCGCCGCCGCTGGTGCACGGCGGCGGCCGTGGTCGCGAGGACGCGAGGCCCCCCGGCCATCGTGTCCGCGCGCGCTGCCCTCCGCGGCGGCGGGGTTGCGGGAGCACCCCGAGTGGAAACGCCGGGAGGACGGAAGCTGGAGCCGCGTTCTCCGGTGATGCGGCTCCGGCCGGCCTCGACTGCGACTCGGGGGCTGGGAGCCTGGGGAGGGGACTCGTCGGTTCCGTCGATTCCGACACGGACGAAGTCCCGCCTGCCCTGTTGGGAGCGTAGAGCAGTTGCAGGACGAGCGGAACAGGGCCTGACGTACGCGTTCTCCCCACGCCCGTGTCTTCGGCACCTGGCAGCCGCGGTCGGCGGGAACGGTGTCCACCCGCCCGGACATCTCATCGATACCGGGGACTGGGATCTCACACGGCCTGGTCCTGCCCGGGGACGGCCGAGCGCACGCGGGACCTGCGTCCACAGCCCGGCACTCTCGCCGAGGCGACCCTCTTCACTCCGGCAGCCCCAGGGCGTCCCCGAGAACTCCCCTGTGCCGACGTCTTGTTGACAGGGGAGGGCGCCGGGCGTTCACTGACAGGCCACGGCGCAGGGCCATGCCGCTCCGGACCATTCGGGCGAGTATTCCCCTTGCCGATCCGCCCTGCCCCCGCGGAACCACGACTTCCCGCGATCCGAGGTCCGGCGACGTCACGGATTCCGCTTTCTCCGCTGACCCGTTCCGACCGCGGCAGCAGGTGGTCCACCTTCAACGACGAGGCCGACCATGAGTGTTGGACGAACCGTCAAGAACAGGACGCAGGAGATCAAGGGCCGGATCTCCGAGGTGTTGGGCCGAGTCACCCGCAACAGGAAACTGGAACGGAAGGGCAAGGCCGAACGCGTCTCCGGCAATCTGAGGCAGGCGGGCGAGAAGGCGAGGCGCGCCTTCAGGCGGTGACCGCGAAGGCCCCGGGCTGTGCCCGTGCCCCGTCCTGCGGAGACCGCCCGGTCGACGTCAACGCGTAACTCTCTAGGAAGAATTGGGGAACGTCAGCCGTGCTCATCGTTGTGATCACCGCCTTGATCGTCCTCGCGACGACCGCCGTACTCATAGGACGTGGACCGGTCCGGGACGGCGGTCGGGGCAGCCGCGGGCCGAGCCTCCGCTTCGGCCCACCCTACGACCCTGCCCTCACCCGCGAGGACGCCGCCGACACGGCTGATCCCGGCCCCCGCGAGCCCTGAAGCCGTCCGGCTCCCTCCGAGCCGCGAACCGAACCGCCAGGAGGTCGCCCCGGACCATGCCCGAGCCCCGCTGGCCGCAGTATGGTTGGTTTTGGGTTGGTTCACTCTCACGTGCAACCGCCCGGAAGGGCGGCTCCGGCGTGTTTGCGCCGGAGCCGTTGCGTGAGGCTCGTGGCAGCCAGGACCGGGGACATCCGCTGATCATCGGCATCGCGCTTCTCACCGCCGATGGGGTCGGCGGCTGCGTCCGATGGTCCCGGCGCACCGGCCGTCACCCCGTGCGCCGACGGCGAGCAACGGGCGACCTCGTCCGGCACGCCCTGGAGCTCACGCCACGACGGCCGTCCGCCGGACCCCGGCCGGGAGTACTCTGGAGGTACCGAGGGCACTTCGTACACCGGCTTCGACGCCCGTGCCGTCCCCGGCGCTTCACGACACCGGGCCGGTCATGACCGGCCCGGGGCAGGGCCCGCCTCCCGACCGCCACCACGTCGGACAAGCCCGCGGTCGACGACCGGCCCTCCTCCTTTTCTTCACCGCCATCGATCCGGCTCCGGTCGGCGGCACCCAGCCCGGCCCCCGCCCTGATCCACGGCGCACGGTGGCCACGCTCCCGCGACCTGACGGCCGGACCTCCCGCGCTCACCGCCGTATCACCGCATCTCCCCAACCGGCCCCGCGGAGACCGAGGTCGACCGAGTGCGGAATCCGGCGGCAGCCCTCTGACAGACATGCGGTCGGCTCGGTTCGCGTTCGGAACCGGTGCCCCGACAGGGCCCGTCCGACCTTCCGCGGGAGTACCGTGGAGGCATCGAGAGTACTTCGCACACCGGCCGCCATGCCGGTGTCGTTCTCGGCGAGTGACGACACCGGGCCGCCGCCCCGAGCAGCGGCCGGAAGACAGGTACGCGCGATGTCCGCGACCACCAGCCACACCCCCCTGCGGATCGTGCCCTTCAGGGCCCCGACCGCTCGTCTCGCGCTGAAGACCGTCAGCACGCCCCGAGGACCTCTCGACGGAGCCTGGTGGCCCCGCTCCCGGGATCTGGCTGACGAACTCTCCGCCCTGGCCGACGTATTGGACCCCTTGTCCGGACGGATCACCCGGATCGCCGTCAACCCGACGTACTGGCCGACCATCCCGGACAGTGTGCCCGTCAACGGTCGCATGGTGAAGGTCGGATGGTTCACAACGGAGCTGGACCCCCACAAGATCCTGCTGCTTTCCCACACGACGGGCAGCTGGAACCTGCTGGTGATCCCCCCGGAGACCAGCACCCAGGCCGCCGGCCGCCTGATGGCCGCCGCGAGCGACGGCTCCGGCCCTCCGACGACCGCGAGCGCGCTCATGGCTGCGGAACACGCCCTTCACGGCGGTTCCCCGGCTGACCGGCCGCAGGATGCCGCGGAATCCTGGGGGGACGGGGATGACGCCTCCCCCTACCGGCCGACCACTGCCCGGCGAAGCCGCCTGACCACGGCGAGGTGAGCGCCATGGCCACCGCCGTCGCCTTCGGCAACTCTCGGGTATGACGCCTGGTTTACCCCGTCGACTCCTGCTGCCACGATGCCGAGTCCGGGGATGAACATCCCGCGGCCCCCGGGGGGAGAGGCTCAGATGTCAGAGGTGTACTTGCGCAGGCTGTCCCGATGGCAGGCCGAACAGCAGCGGGACGCCGTCGCGGACGTCCACGTCGCGGCCTACCACGGAGCCTCCGGCGCCGAATACCGCGACCGCCAGGGCTTTCTGAGCCGCTTCGAGCAGCATGTGCAGCGCCCGGCCTTCGACATGGTGGTCGCCGACATGGGTGGCCTGGTCGGCTGCGCCTACGGGTACCGGATCCCTCGAACCGGCGACTGGTGGTCAGGCTTTCGAGGAGAGCTTCCCACCGACATCGAGGAACTCACCGCCTCCAGCCGTACGTTTCTGCTGGCCGAGTTGATGGTGCTGCCCGCCCACCGCCGCGTCGGCGTCGCGACACGCCTGGGTGAGTGGCTGCTGGCACGCCTCGACACCGATCTGGTCGTCGCGGCCGTGGACAGGTCCGGCTACGACCACGAGAACGCGGCGGCAGGGACCTTGCGCGCCTGGGGCTGGACGAAGCTCGGCGAACTCGGCTCCCACGCCCCTTCCGGATCCGATGCCGGTCCCGGCCGGGCAGGGGCCGCTCAAGAGGTGTGGATCCGGAGACCGCCGGAGTGATCCCGCACGGCCCCGGGCGAGCGAGGCGTCGCCCCCCCCGGGGCCGTGCACGGATCGTGCCACCCACGCCGTCCCGCAGGCGGAGATACTCCCGCCCCGGTTCCCCGTACGGACGAGCCGACCGTGTGGTGCGGGCTGCCGCAACCGGGTCCCGTCAGCGAGCGCCGACCGCAGCGGCCGCCATCAGCGGCTCGGCGTCCGCCGCGTCGAGTTCCGGCGGCACGACCAGCAGGTCCCTACGGTCCCGGCCGTTGCTGAGCAGGGAGATGGTGTGCCGGCCACGGGACCCGGCCGACCTGCGCAGCCGAACGACGTGGTTGGCGACGAGCATGCGTCCGGGCGACATCGGCCACATCTCCGTGTTGACGTCCACGGCGGTGATGTGTCCCCACCTACGTGGCAACATGCCGATCAGAAGCGGGAGTTCGACGAGGAGATCGCGCGAGCGGGGCCACCATGCCCCGTCGATGCGCCGCGGCAGGGCGCTGTGCGGCGCCAGCCGCACGCGGGCGAGGGGCAGGGAGGGCAGGGGTTCGAGGACGGCGGCCATGGAAGCTCCTGTCTGGGGGCACGCCTTCGGCGTGCCGATGACTCGCGCGCCGTGACCCGGCGGTGAGCGGGGCGGCTCGGTCGAGCCGGGCGACGGGCAGAGCCCGTTGAACTCGGTGGCCGGGGTGCGAACCGCGTGGCCGGGGACTCGGGCTGCCGTCGTGTGTGAGTGCGCGGGCCCTCAGTCGACGGCTCCGCTCCTGTGGTCACTCCGCTCGTCATGGACAAGGCACGGGCGGAATGCGCGGGCGGGACCACGCTCGGCCTCGGAGTGGACGCCGGTTCGGTCCCTGCGTCGTCGGCCCGCATACCCCGGCCGGACCGGCAAGGGGACTTCGGCCGCCGCACGGCCGCGCTCGGGGCGAACGCCTTCGGCCGTCATAGGGCGGAACCTGCCCCGGGCCATGAGCCACCCGGCGTCGTCCTGCGCCGGGGACGAGACCGGCCCGATCACCGGCGTACGACGTGCCCTCGGTTCCCCCACCGTACCCCGCCCGCCGGGATACGGGACTTCGGAGACCGCACGTCTTGCGCAGGCCTGCCCACACCCTTCCCTTCCAGCTCTCGCGCAGATCGCCCCGCTTCCGGTATCCGTGGAGGACCTGGTCTTGTCGAAGGCACCGTTCACCGTTCCGGGCCGGTCGGCCGCGGCCGCCGTGGAACGGACTGTCTGGGAGCCGAACCGGTCCCAGACAGCCCCGACCCCACCGGCCTTGCCGGGCGGGCCCCGCGTGGACCACTCCCCCGCAGGTGCGCCCGCCGCATGACGTGCGGTCTCAGCTGGGCTACGGATAGGTGTAGGTGTTCAGCGTATTCACCGCGGAAGCGGGATCGCCCAGGTCGTAGCGGTCCACGGCGAGGAAGTTGGGCTTCTTGCGGGCGGCCGGCTGGCAGAAGCGGCGGGCGCGGTCGACGAGTTTGGTGTTGTCCGTGGCTGCGGTTCCGGAGAGGGCGGCGTCGCGGAAGTGGTTCATCACGAAGAGGGGGCGGAAGCCCGGCTCGGTGCGGGTGAGCGGGACGTTCGTGCCCGCGTCGTACCAGCGGCTGTAGCAGGACCAGTCGGAGGAGCCGATGCCGGAGCCCATGGACCAGTAGTTCTCGACGGTCCACTCGCGCTGGTACATGACGCCGAAGCTGTCCCGGGTGAGTCCGGCGGACTCGTCGGAGGAACGGCTGTGGTCGGTGAAGATCAGCAGGCGCCGGCCGGCGGCGGTCAGTTCGGCGAGCTTCGGCCAGCCGTTCTCGCGCACGCCGGTCAGGTCGGGGCGGTAGAGAACGTCGGACAGGCCGTTCACGCGGGCGAGTTCGGCGCGCAGGACGCCGGGATCGACGTAGTCCTCCAGGAACACGGTGACGAACTGGTCGGGGTGCTGCTTGAGGAAGTCGACCACGCGCTGCAGGTCGACCCACAGCGCGACCGGCCTGCTGACGAGGGTGCAGCTGTTGTGGCAGAGGATCGCGCCGTCCGGCGTCTGGTGCAGGTCGAGCATGAACCCGCGTACCCCGTCGGCGAGTTGCTGGTTGATGCCGCGCTTCTGATTGGGTACCAGATTGACGAAGGGCGGCGCGAATCCACCGTCCACTCCGTTGGCGTAGGCGTTGTGGGCCGTGAGGAACGTGACCTGGTCCAGGGTGCGTTGATCCTGGGACGGCATGGGCCGGGTCTCGGGCGCGACCGGGGTCAGATACCAGGTGGCGAGGCCGCCCCGCGCGCCGACCGCCAGCTGGGCGGGGTAGTTGGCGCCTGAGGTCTTGGCGCCGACCGTCAAGTAGCGGTCCGTTCCCGGAGCCTTGAGCGTGTACTGGTCGGCGCCGCTCGCGGCCACCTCCCACGCGGCGTCGGCGCTCGAACAGGCCACGGTCCGGGCCTGGTCGCCCACGCGACCCAGACAACTGCCCTTGCTGTCCGCGCTTTCGAGAACGGTCGAGGAACCAAGCGCGCGCAGGGTCCACTGCTGGTGGTCCTCGTTGCCCTTGGGGTTGTGCTGGACGACCGCGCCGGCGCTGTCGGCGGCGTTCAGTCCCGTGGTCGCGCTCTGGACGAAATAGGCGCCCGCGGCCGGAACCTCTGCCGCACCGACGGCATCGGCGGGCGCCGGGACGGCGAGGACGGTGCTCAGTACGGCGGTGGCGGCGAGCAGGGAGCGTGGGCTCGGTCTCATGACACGTGATCCCTTCCTGTGGGGAGCATGAGCATGCCATGTGAGGGTGAGCGCCGACCGTACGGATCGCGTCAACAGTCGGTCTCGCGGCGCGCCAAGGACTCTGCGGGCAGCCCCGTCCGGGGCATGCGGCGCGGCGAACGGGTGCGGAGACCGGGTGCGGAGACCGGGTGCGGAGACCGGGTGCGGAAGACGGCGGCGGCGCTCACGCCCAACACGGGCGCAGCACACCGCCGTTCACCCTCCCTGCGACGTCAGGCAGTGCCCGTGGGACGATGCCGGGCCGTACCGTCGGGCGATGTCAGGTGGTGTCGGAGGGAGTGCCGGGGTGCGCGATCCGCGCGGCGAAGGCGGCGATGTCGGCGACCACGCGTTCGGGCTGTTCCCAGTGGACGACATGGCCGGTGCCCTCGTAGGCGAGGAAGTCGGCGCCGTGCACGGCGTTCAGGATGGTCTGCTGGTCTTCGCGGGGCAGATACTCGTCCTGGTCGCCCCAGATGACGAGGGTGGGCACCAGGATGCCCGCGAGGGTCGCGCCCAGATCGGCGTCGAGGAGACCGCCCAGAGTCTCCTGCCAGACGTACGCGGGGAGTTTGAGGCTCTCCTCGACCATGGTCTCGATGAATCCCCGGGCGATCGGGCGGGCCGCGGTGCCGGCCATGAAGTCCTCGACGAACGCGCGGGGCACGGGATCGGCGAGGCCTTCCACCGCCTCGCGCACCGCGGCCGCCACCGGCTTGTCCGCGAGGGTCCCGGGGACACCGAGCAGAACCAGACCGGCGATGCGGTCGGGGTGGCTGCCGGCGACGATCCGGGCCGGTACGCCGCCGCTGGACGCCCCGACCAGAATCGCGCGGGGGATGTCGGCCGCGTCGAGGAAGGCCACCAGGTCGGCGGCGAAATCGTCGGGAGTGTAGCCCTCGGGAGGCCGGTCCGCATCGCCGTGTCCGCGCTGCGTGGGGGCGTAGCCGTGCAGGGACGCCGGAAGGCGCCTCAGGACGGGCTCGAAGGACCACCAGGAGTCGGCCAGACCGTGCACGAAGACGACCGGTGTGCCACTGGGGTAACCGGCTTCGGCGTACGGGAGGGTGAGCCCTTCCCGCACCTGCGCGGACTTCAGGGAGATCACGGTCACGGCACCCTGCCTCCTTCCGCCCGGCCACCGGGTCCGGGAACCCGGGAGCGGAGAGCGAGCGGCGATCACTTCCGACAGTACCGAGGGGCGGCACGCACCGCGCTGCGGGGAAGCCCGGCCGAGCCACCCGAATGAATCGGAGGTGTTCGGTCGCGTACTGCTCCAGGTGGGTGGCGCGAAGGGCCGTGGGGGTGCCGCCCCCGCGGGGACCGGTGTCCCGGGGCCGGCACCTCCGCCGTACACAGGAGCGAGGGGATGGGGTTACTGTGTCCGTCGTACCGGACACGGGGTGCCCCTCCAGGGGCTGAGATCACACCCGTCGAACCTGAACCAGTTCGTACTGGCGGAGGGATGTCTTCCATGCCATTGGCGCATGTTTTCGACGGGCCGCCCGTCGACAGCCGGCCCGCCGTCTTCGACGGACGTATGCCTGCCGCACCCGGCGACCTGCGGGTGGAGGGGCACGGCATCGAGCCGGTTCCCGAGAACAACCGGTACGGCGGGGCCGGGCGGCTGTTCACCGTGTGGTTCGCCCCGAACCTCACGATGACGGGCGTGTTCACCGGCACCATCGGCATCGCGCTCGGCCTGGACTTCGGCACCGCCCTCGCGGCGGTCGTCCTCGGTACCGTGCTCGGCGCGCTGCCCACCGCCTACCTCAGCACCTGGGGCGGCCTCACCGGCACCGGCCAACTCCCCCTCGCGCGGCTCGCGTTCGGCCGGGCAGTGGTGCTGCCCGGGATGCTCCAGTGGCTGTCCTCGGTCGCCTGGGACGCGTTGATCGGCCTGTTCGGCGGGGACGCGCTGGCGCGGCTGTGCGGCTGGCCGTTCTGGCTCGGCGTGCTGGTCATGATGGTTGCCCAAGGGGCCCTCGGTGTCCTCGGCTACGAAGCGATCCACCGTCTCCAGATCGTCATGACGTTCGTGCTCGCCGTCGCCTTCGCGGTCATCGCCTGGCGGATGCTCGACGGCGTCCACCCCGCCGCGACGGGAGCCGCCGCCGGGGCCGACCGCGCGGGCGCGTTCGTCCTGACCAGCACCATCGCGCTCAGCCTCTCGCTGTCCTGGGCGCCGTACGCCAGTGACTTCAGCCGCTATCTGCCGCGCGCCACCTCCCGCCCGCGGATGTTCTGGTGCACCCTGCTCGGCCTCGTGGTGTCCTTTCTGGCCGTTCAGGTCCTCGGGCTGTGGGGCGCGTCCGTGCTGACCGACCAGACGGCGGCGGGCGTCGACGAGTTGCTGGGCGGCGGGACGGCGGGCGCGTTCGGGCTGCTGGCCGTGGCGCTGGCGGCGGTGTGCAGCAACGCGATGAACGACTACAGCGGTTCGCTGGCCCTGCAGACCCTGGGCGTGCGGATACCGCGTCCGGTGGCCGCCGCGCTGGCCGCCGGGCTCGGCTTCCCCCTGGTGCTGTGGATGCACGCCGCCGACACCACGGCCCGCTTCCAGAACGTGCTGCTGTTCGTGGGCTATTGGATCCCCGGGTTCGTCGCGATCGTCGTCGTCGACTGGATCGCCCGCGGACGGGAGCGCGGCGGCGCCCCGGTCGATCTCGCCGTCGAGACCGCCCGCCCGCGTTCCGGACGGGCGTCACTGGTCGCCTTCGTCGGGGCATTCGGCGCGGCCGTGCCGTTCATGGACACGGGCCTGTACGTCGGTCCGGTGGCCCACGCGCTGCACGGCGCCGACCTCTCCTACTACGTGGCCTTCCTCGTCGCCCTCGCCCTCTACGCCCCGCTGCGGCTGCGCCGCCGCGCCTAGGCACCGTCCGACGGGCCCGTCCGAGGAAACCGTCCGAGGGGCCCGTCCAACACGCCCGCCCGACGCGCCCGTTCGTCGCTCCGCTGGCCGGGAGGGACTCGCGCCGCAAGCCGTATCCGAGAGGAACACCTCGTATGACCACGCCGCCCCGCGTTCTGACCATCGCCGGTTCCGACTCCGGCGGAGGCGCCGGAATCCAGGCCGACCTGAAGACGATGCTGGCGCTGGGCGCCCATGGGATGAGCGTGCTCACCGCGGTGACGGCGCAGAACTCCGTTGGTGTGCAGGGTGCTTGGGAACTGTCCGAGGAGGCGGTGCGCGCCCAGTACCGCAGTGTCGTCGACGACATCGGCGTCCAGGCCGTGAAGACCGGGATGCTGTCGTCGCCCGGACTGGTCACCACGGTCGCCGCACTGCTGTCCGACGTGGCCGCCCCGGTCGTGGTGGACCCGGTGAGCGTCTCCAAGCACGGGGACCGGCTTCTCGCCGACGACGCGCTGGACGCCGTACGGACCCGGTTGCTGCCGCGGGCGACGGTGGCCACCCCGAATCTCGACGAGGTCGCCCAACTCACCGGGCTGAAGGTGAAGGACGAGGAGGGCATGCGCAGGGCCGCCGACCGGTTGCTCGCCTTCGGTCCGCGTTGGGTGCTGGTGAAGGGCGGCCATCTGCCGGGGCAGGCCGTCGATCTGCTCACCGACGGAACGGCGGAGCACTGGCTGCGCGCCCCGCGCCACGACAACCGGCACACGCACGGCACCGGGTGCACGCTCGCCTCGGCCGTCGCGGTGGGCCTGGCCGAGGGCCTGTCGGTGCCGGATGCCGTTCGGCGGGCCAAGGAGTACGTGACCGCCGCCATCGAGGCCGGGTTCGCGCTCGGCGCCGGTATCGGACCGGTGGACCACGGCTGGCGACTGCGCCGGAACCTCTGAGTCCGGGCGCCGTCCCGACGGCCCGGAGCGGCCAAGTCCAGGCGCCGTCCAGAGGACCGGAGCGGTCGGTCCGGGTGCCACCCGGAGGACCGGAGCGGTCGGGTCCGGGTGCCGTCCGGAGGACGGAGCGGTCGGGTCCGGGTGCCGTCCGGAGATCCGAGCGCCCGATGCACCGCACCAGCTGCCTCCGAAGGTGAACACCCCGCCCCCTGTCGTGCGTACTGATCGGCACAGCGACAGTCGTCTGCTCGCCCGTCAGGTACGCGGGGAGGCAGATCCGGATCCAAGGAGCACACCATGAAGGCGACCGCGCAGATCGGCGTCACAGGGCTCGCGGTGATGGGCCGCAATCTGGCCCGCAACTTCGCCCGGAACGGCTACACCGTCGCCGTCCACAACCGCACCCCCGCTCGCACCAAGGCACTCGTCGAGGAGTTCGGACATGAGGGCGCCTTCGTGGCGGCCGAGTCGGCCGAGGAGTTCGTGGCGGCGCTGGAGCGCCCCCGCCGCCTGATGATCATGGTGCAGGCGGGTGCGGCCACCGACGCCGTCATCGAGGAGTTCGCGCCGCTGCTGGAGACCGGCGACATGATCATCGACGGCGGCAACGCCCACTTCACCGACACCCGGCGTCGTGAACAGTCGCTGCGCGAGCGCGGCATCCACTTCGTCGGCGCGGGCGTGTCCGGCGGCGAGGAGGGTGCCCTGCACGGGCCGAGCATCATGCCCGGCGGCTCCCCGGAGTCGTACGCCTCGCTCGGCCCGATGTTCGAGTCGATCAGCGCCAAGGTGGACGGCGAGCCCTGCGCCACGCACATCGGCACGGACGGTGCCGGGCACTTCGTCAAGATGGTGCACAACGGCATCGAGTACGCCGACATGCAGCTGATCGGCGAGGCCTACGACCTGCTCCGCCGCGTCGGCGGCTACACGCCGGCGCAGATAGCGGAGATCTTCCGGCGCTGGAACAAGGGCCGCCTCGACTCGTACCTGATCGAGATCACCGCCGAGGTCCTCGCGCACAAGGACGCCGCCACCGGTGAGCCGTTCGTGGACGTCGTGGTCGACGCCGCCGGGCAGAAGGGCACCGGCCGCTGGACCGTGCAGACCGCCCTCGATCTCGGCTCCCCGGTCACCGCCATCGCGCAGGCGACCTTCGCCCGCGCCGCCTCCAGCCAGGCCGGACTGCGCGCCGCCTACCAAGGCCTGCCCGGCGGCACCCACTGGGACCTGTCGGGAACGGAGGCCGAGCGGTTCACCAGCCAGGTCGAACACGCCCTGTACGCATCGAAGTTGATTGCGTACGACCAGGGCTGGAAGATGATCCTGGACGCCGCCGCCGAGTACGGCTGGGACATCGACCTCGGCGAGGTGGCGAAGATCTGGCGCGGCGGCTGCATCATCCGCGCCGCGTTCCTCGACCGTATCCGCGCCGCGTACGCCGTCGATCCGGGCCTGGTCAGCCTGCTCTCGGACGCGGGGTTCGCCACCGAGATCAAGGACGCCCAGGTCCCGTGGCGCGAGGTCATCTCCACGGCCACTCGCCGAGGCGTCCCGGTGCCCGCCTTCTCCGCGGCCCTGTCGTACTACGACACCCTGCGCGCCGACCGTCTGCCCGCCGCCCTCACCCAGGGCCAGCGCGACTTCTTCGGCGCCCACACCTACCGGCGCACCGACCGTCAGGGCAGCTTCCACACGCTGTGGGGCGAGGCCGCCCGTGGTGCGACCGAGGTCCTGTGACCTCCGCCCGGCGATGAGCCGGGGCGGGGCGGGCCGGACATCCG